>NZ_CP146516.1:2247500-2547500 GCF_037081835.1 Spirobacillus cienkowskii
ATCTTTACTTAACATACTAAAAAATTTAGATAACTTTACTTTGGAAAGAATTAGAGGGGTTGTAATTGGCACTACAGGCCATGACGCCAATAATAATTCATTGATTCATCAGCTTTCTCATAAACTTCCAATCTGTGTTGTTTCAAATTTTTCAAAGGGAGTTTACTTGTTTGAAGAAATACTCAATGCAAAGACAACTCATGGACATACCGTTTTTGAGCTTGCAAGAAATTTAGGATTTGACTTAGCACTCTCAGAAACACATCACACAAAAAAAATTGACGCACCGAGCGGTACAGCCATGACATTGGCAGAAGCAGGAGCAATTCCTAAAGCAAAAATAAGCTCATTGCGTGTAGGAAAAATTGTTGGTGAACACACCATTGTTATGAGCAAGGAGTCTGAAACCTTTGAATTAAAACACATTGCTCATCATAGAAAACTGTTTGCAGAAGGCGCTGTTGATTTATGTAAAAATATTTTTAGCCAACGCCCTAAACCTGGGTTATTAGAAAAGGGAAAGTTTTTTTAATTTCCGCAAATGTTAAAACAGAACAACTAAGCTTTGTTATGTTGCAATAAACTTTTCCCTCAATTATACCTCTTTAGGGACATATCCCCAGAAACTTAAGTCTTTTAAAGTGTATTGATACTTTAACTTAATTATGGGAATTATTAAATAACCTAAATATTGTTTGGTAGGATTATGGATACATTTTTATATATTTTTAGAATTGTTTTTTTTGTTATAAGCTCATTAATATCAATAGTTTATTTATTAACACAATTATATCAAAAAATACCAATTGCACCTTTTAAGCTCAGTGCTGCAGACTACATCGTTTATACAACAGTATCACTCATGATAGGTATAGGAACCAATTCACCATACGGCCTATGTGCTTTTATCCCATTATTACTTGTTAAGTTTATTTGTAAAAATTTTATTAATTTAAATCATCTTAAAAGTTCAGGTTTTTGGATGGAAATCAATTGGAAAAAGTTTACCCCTAAAGGATTTCATGGCAATGTCCCAAAGCATATTCTTGATGAAATGAATAAAGTAGTCAATAGTACTCCCAAAGACTCACATTTTATTATACCAAGATTTTATGCTGTAATTGCAATAAAATTTATGCTTAGAAAAATGAAAAAAGAAAGTAAAAAAGTTCAAAAAGGTTTTACAAATGAGCAGCAAAATATTGGTATGGATCAATTTAACAAATTAGCTAAAAATATTCTTTTGTTAGATAAAGGACAATCTGAGAAAAAAGATCTCAATATCGGAATTCTCAAAGTCACTCGCCATTAAAAAACTTAAGACAATTCCGGTAAATCAATTAGCCATTCTTCTTTTCCCGCTTCATTTGTAAAGCCTGCTATCAAAACCGAAGGAATTGTATCGTTTTCACTGGAATGCATGAGTATCTTTTCAAAATCATTTGAATAGTTTTTTAATTTTAATGATTTAACCCACTCTACAATAGACATTAATGAAGTAGCGACTAAAATAACTTTTGGAGATTTTACAGAGGGTAAAACCTTAACTAGATTATTTAACCCATCAATTAATGTACCCGACTGGTAATTGGGATTTATATATTTATCCAATCGATCGTCAACACACACTGGTAATGCAAGAATTTTAGCAATATACTCTGAAGTTTTGAGAGTTCTTGAATGTGAACCTGCTACTATTAATACATCTTGATAAAAATCACTTGATGCACTGAGAGCATGAGCAAACGAATTAGAATCTTTAAAACTTTTCCAAATTTCATCTTGACTCAATGAAGTTGAACGTTTCTCAAAGTTTTGCTCAATATTAATACCAAAACCTTCAGTAAGAAAAGAGAAAACTGTTTCTGCTAAGGTTTCTGCACCCTGTTCTCCTGTTCGACTTAAATAACCAGGCGCACCCAATTCTGCTTGAGTATAAAATAAAAAGACAGATTGCATTTAATCTCCGTAATATCTTTGTTTACACATTGGTTAGTTTAAATACTCGCCATGCTTAAGTAGATATAGTATGTTAGAAGGCATAATATACAAAATATCTTTTATAAATATTTTGTAAAAATATCTCTTTAGTTTTTAATGTATTACACAAAGGGCAAGAGGCTGCATTCATGTCTGATAAAATTGAATTTGAAAACCATTATTCTGCTAGGGTTCTTATTATTATTTTTCCGAATGGATATAAAATTGAAAATGACGATGATCTTCAAAACTTAAAAAATTCATGGACAAATAACCTTAAGTCGTGGCATTCACCCTATACCTGTTTATTTGATTTAAGAAATTTTGTTATTACAAAAGAAAAAGAGCAAAGCTTTCATAAATTAATTGCCTTTTTTAAAAATTTTTTTATGAGAAAAATAATTGGATTTTATGAAGAAAATTCTAATAAAGTTAATACTGAGTTTGAAACAATTGTTGGTTTTGCGAATGCTATTGCACAAACAAATCTATCTCGAGAAAAAATTCTAGTTAGTAGTACAAATGATCTCAGAAGCAAAATTCAAATAGACAATGACTTTAATGCGCATGTTATGGAAATTAATTTTTTAGCTGATACTGATTTTGTAACTGCATCAGACATTGCTATTCTTAAATCTAAGCTACAAAATATGCTAATGCTTTGGCATACTCCCTATAGCATAATGTTGAATTGTGTAAACTGCACATTTTCTGAAGAAGCTAAACTTGAATTTGAAAAAATTGAACGATTTTTAAAAGGTTTTTTTTGTAAAACAATTATTGGGTATGCGCCAAAAAATAGAAAAGATAGTTACCCCTTTCCAACCGTTCGCTCTCGCCATCTTGCAGCTGCATCTTTGGAGAACAGCGGCCTTGAGTCTGGTGAAATTGCCAATTGCTCTACACGTAAAATTGGCACATAATATTTTAAAAATACATATATAATTAAGCTTACCAGGAGTTCGGGCAAAGGAGCTTGATGAATATGAGCAAAACAAATATCGACGATGAAATATTGATGGCTTTTTCAAAAAATTCACTTCAAAAAGTATCAGAATTAAACGGTATAACCAATGTCATGCTAAGAGAGGGGCCAAAACCAGAATTTTTTGATGCAATACACAGAGCGACTACTGCTATAAAATCTTTTGCTTTAACCTGTCAACAAAATGATATTGTAAATTTTATTTCTGCAAAAATCGAGCCCGAATATGATAATTTAAGGCTTAATAAACAGAAAATAAATGATGAATTTAAAAACAGTATTAAAGAAAAAATTACCGAATTAAAAGGATTAATAACTCAGGTTGTAAAAAGTGACAATAAAGGTAACACAAATACAGTTGAACCCATTGAAATTGAAAATAATGCGTCTCATACATTATTTACTGCTATAGGACAACTCAGTGTTTGGAGTTTTCATGAATTGATGAATGCACTTGCTAAAGTTCATGGTTATACAGAATTTCTTGAAGATATTGCGGAATTAATGAACAGCGATACCGAACAAGCAAAAAAAGATTTAAAAGGAATCCAGGAAAAACTAACGACTAATGTAAATCACATGTCAGGAATTATAAATAGAATTCGTTCTTTAAGAGGAAAAACAAAAATTGTAATTAAAGAACACAATATCCGATCAGTCATTAAAAATATCCAAGACATGACGCAACAACCTCCTAAAACTTTAAATTGGTCTTCTCTACATATTCCTAGTGTTGATGTAAAATTTGATCAAATTATTTTTGAACAAATATGGGTTCATTTATGGAAGTTACTTGAAGAATGGAGAACAGCAGGTACTACTACGCTATCAGTGTGTTACGGTCATTATGAAAAAAATAATAAAGCTGTAGACGAAAATTTTAAAAATTTACTTTCACTCTATATTTGGTTAGAGCCTAATAATAAAGATAAAATTGACCCATTAAGTATTAAGTATTTTAAAGAAACACCAAGACCAGATTTAGCATATGTGTTTCATTACACATCAAAAATTGCAGAAAGAATTTCTGCAAATATAACTTCTGGAAAAACAGATAATGGTATAATTGTTTTTTGTATTACAATTCCTTGTGGTGAAATCCATGTTGCGCAATCAGAAACTGGTAATTCAATTCCACAACCATTGCATATTCTAAAAATGAAAGATAATGATAAACCATTAAAAAATATTTTAATTATTGATGATGAAAAAGATTTGAGAACAATATTAAGTCTAAAAATTAGCAAAATGGGATATGGTGTATTTACTGCAGAAAACATTGAGCAAGCTAATTCTATAATTAATAACAAAAAAATTCATTTAATTATTTCTGATTTGTTTTTAAATAATGAAAGCGGATTAGATCTCTTAAAAAATCTTAATTCAACTTCATCAAAAATACCATTTATGTTTATTTCTGGAGCAAATGAAGATGATATTCCTAGATCATTGCTTGATATTTTATCAAAGTATTCCAAAGCTTTTTTAACCAAACCGATTCCAACTAATGTTTTAAAAGAAACATTAGAAAAAATATTACCTTTAGATTAAACATTAATTACAGGAACATGTATGAAACTTTATTTTAAATTTATTTTAATTTTAAACCTATTTTTTTATAATACTTCTTTTGCAAAATCAATAGATATTAATTTTACCTCACAAATAAGTGATGATGATTACAAAAAGGTTGTTGAAAGCGTAATTAATCCAACCCGCTTTCAATTTATTGAAGCCCCTTCTTCAACAACAAAAAAATTAATTGCATTAAGTTTTTCTGCTGGAGTTGGAATTTCTTTAGTATCTATACCACAATCAACAATTGATGCTATTAATGCCAATACAAATTTAAGTAATAATTTTCCTAATAGTCTTTTAATTCCTCGAATTATAGCTAAAGTTGGATTACCGGGTAATTTTGATCTCGCTATTAACTATGCCAAAATTCCGGATAATCCTATTTCTATTAGTGGTATTGGAATTCAATACGGTTTTTATAATCCGAGATTATTGCCAATTTCACTTTCAATTCGAGGAGGTTACACACAACTTACAGGATTTAGTGAATTGACTGCTAACACAAAAAGCTTAGAGGGACTTATTGGTATTTATATTCCATTCATTAAACCATACGCCGGAATTGGAAATAACTGGTCAAAATCCAATACAGAGATAAGCAAGACTATTAGTAATCAATCTTTTAATTTAACAAAAAGTGCAGAATGGAGTCAGTTTTATTCAACAGTAGGCATTCAGTTTATATCTATTATAGGTATTGCTCTTGAAGCTCAATTTTCTTCAAATCAAACACTTTATAATGCAAAATTATCATTAGAAATTTAAAGTATAACTAGTCTCCCATCATTTAGGTAAAATTTACCTCATTAATTATTATTTACTTAATCCGAAATCACTACTAAGCATGAAGTTATTTTGCAAAGAATAACTTTATGCCACAGGAATCCAAGATGTTTTCCTGACTTTGCCATGGAGGCTTTTATTATGATTTATCAAGATTTAAAGAACAAACTAAAAGAGCTGGTTACCTCAAATTGTACGCTTCTTTGGCTTGAAGGAGCTAAACATGAGAGAGTTTTAAAAATTAAATTAACTGGTAACAAAATTATATTAAATTTATCAAACGAAATCGTAAGAGTGATTACATTTGATAGATATACATCTACTTCTGTAGGATTACAATTTTGGTCAAAAGGAAAACCAGGTGTTTTATATAAATGGGATCAGGTTTCTAATACAGATCAATTAAATTGTTTGAAAAAAACTGACAATTTTCCTGACGACGATCCCACGCCACCAGATATAGCGGCTTAAGTTTTTAGTAATTTTATTCTAAAGAGAACGACTATGAGGCTTACTGCAAAAATACTTTCATGGCTTCTTGCTTCTGTAGCAGTTGTTATGATTTTGTTTACATCATTAGCTATATATATGTTAAAGAAAAACCTTGAAGAAGAGGCATACCGTTCTCATAAATTAATTTATACATTATTTTTACCAACTGTTTCAAGATATTTATGGGAATTTGACTTAACTGGAATTAAAGAAACACTTTCTAATATTATTGAAAATAATTATGCTAATAAAATTTATATTTACGATTCTGACGCAGGAATTGTTACTTCATTATATAAAGATCCTGTAATAGGAAAAATATCCAACATTAAAGATAGCGATAAAAATGACAATTCTGATAAAATTATAACTAAAGAATATAAAGATTTAATAGTAAGCAAAGCAAATACTGAAGATTTTTTTATTTATGAAGAGAACACTACCAATGATACTTCAAGACTTATTGGTCCTATGCAACATAAAAAAGGGTCGGTTTCTAATCCATCAATCATTGGTTACTTTGTTTTAGATTATTCTACTGATAATATTACAACTGCAATCCGATCAATGATACGAGGAGTTATTATCTTATCATTTTGTATTACAATAATGCTCGTACTCTCTATTGGAGTTTTATTAAGAAAATCTTTAATAAATAATATTATTAAATTAAGCCAAGCAAGTATAAATATTACCAAAGGAATATTTACAAAAATCCAAGAATCAAAAGGTAGCAGAGATGAAATGTCTGATTTAGTCAAAAATTTTAATGCAATGATTGGACAAATTGAAGCTAATCAAGAAAATTTAAAAATATTAGCAGAAGAAGGAATAAAAATATCAAGCAAATTTAATATTAGCGATATTGCAATACAGGTTTCGGAATCACTCAATAAAATTGCAAAAATTAATCTAAACACAGAGTTTTATGTAATAAATACCTTACTCTCCTCCAACCAGTCCGAAGGTTATCATGAAATGCTAAAGCCAGGGTTTAGGAGCGTAATTAAACTTTCTCATTCGATGAATGACCCAACAAATAAAAAACGTTTCTCTATTAAGGATGGCAAAGGAAAAAGCAGCATAATTATTCAAATTGATGACCTTAGAATTGCTCATTCATTTTCATATACAGCAGCAGAATCAGTGTATAACTCCATTTTAGCTTTACAAATTAGTATTTCAAATGCTCTTGATAATATTCGCTTTGTAACAGAACAAAAAGAACAACAAAGACTCATTAGCGAACAAGAAACAGCAAGATTAGTACAAAATAATCTTATGCCCAAATTTGAGCACAGAAATGTCGGTAAATTTGAAATTGTCAATCACTTTGAGGCAGCAACAGAATGTGCTGGTGATTGGTGGAATTATTATTCACTTCCAAATGAAAAATTATTATTACTACTCGGTGATGTAACAGGGCACGGCACAGCAAGTGCATTGCTAACAGCTGTTGTAAAGGGATACTGTGATTCTATTCATATTCAACAAAGTATAACGGCAAAAGAAATTCTACAACAACTTGATTCTGTGGTGAGAGAAAGTGGTGATGGCAACAAAGTGATGACTATGTTTGCAGCCGTACTCGATCCTCAGCATGGAATAATAGAATTTTCTAACGCAGCTCACAATTTTCCTATGATAATTAAAAGAAAAAATAATGCCAAAACTGTTGAAAAATTAATTGCTCAAGGTAGGCCTTTAGGCTTTGAGCAACAATCAAACAATTCAGATAAACCTAGCGTATACTTATATGATCAAAAACAAATGAAGTTAGAAGAAGGTGATATTTTATTTATTTATTCGGATGGTTTAGTTGAAGCGGTTAATGGAAACAATGAAGAATTTAGTGAAAAACGATTGAAAAAACTACTACAAAATCAAAGTGAAAACAATGATTTGTCTAGTATTAAAAACGAGCTAATAAAAGAATTTAGGTTATTTATCCAAAATAAAAGACCAGACGATGATATGACATTTTTAATTTGTAAATTTACAAAACCTTAAAAATAAATCAGCTTTATTTAAGGTTAACAAGTTGAGTTTCTACTTCTAACCAAAGTTCTTCACATTCATTTAATTTTTTCTTATAATTATTTAAAGAATTATTAAGCGACTCAATTTCTTGGTAATTGCTATAAGGTATTTTTTCTATTTTCAATTCAATTTCATTTATTTTACAGCTTAAATTTGTAATTTCTGCTTCAATTTTTTGCTTAGATTGAATTAAATTTAACTCGTCTTTTTTAGAATTTTTACGTGATTCAGTAGTGATAACTTTTTCAAAATTATGGTTTTGTTCACTGCTACCTTCTTCGAGCTTTGCCATTTCCATACTTCTGTCTGGACTTAAGATATCTGGAAAATTTGAAAGTTTTGATAATCGCTCATAATCATCAAGTTTACCTTCAAACAACGCAAACCTCCCATCGTTTGTCATCGCAAAAATATGGGTACAAATAGAATCTATGAAATTTCTATCATGACTTACAAAAAGCATTGTGCCCTCGTACTCTTCAATGGCACTTGCAAGAATCTCTACGCTTGACATATCTAAGTGATTGGTAGGTTCATCCAATAATAAGAAATTCGCCTTTTTTAATAACAAACACGCAAGCCCAACCCTACTCTTTTCGCCCCCTGATAAAACTTTAACATATTTAAAAACATCATCGCCCTTAAATAAAAAGTTTCCAAGCACACTCCTAGCCCTTTTCTCACCAATATCATCAGACACTTCTAAAACGTTTTCTAAAACAGTTTTACTTTCATCTAAAACATCAAGCTGATCTTGAGCAAAAAAAGCGAGAGAAACATTATGGCCAAGTTCAAAATGACCATCAATGGCATTAATTTTACTTGCAATTGTTTTAAGAAGAGTTGATTTACCAATTCCATTTGGCCCAATTATTGCAATTTTTTGACCTCTTAAAACTGATAAATTTATGTTTTTTGACAGGACAAATTTTTCATAACCAATTGTCATTGAAGAAATTTTTAAAACTTCTTTACCGCTTTGAACAACCTTCGGAAGAGTAAATATGATTTCATCAATGTCATCATCCAAATCAAAAGAATCCTCAACTTCTTTCATGCGCGCAAGCATTTTCATTCGACTTTGCGCTTGCCGTGACTTAGAAGCCTTTGCTTTAAATCTATCAACAAATTTTTGAATTTCTCCAACACGTTTTTGGTGCCTTTCAAAAGCAGCTGTTTCTAACTCTAAACGTTGTTCCCTTTGCTCTAAAAATGAATCAAAGTTTCCTTTATAAGGGGTAAATTTTCCATTAAATAAATGTAAAGTAATTGTTGATAATCTATTTAACAATGCCCGATCATGCGAAACAAACAACAATGTTCCTTTAAAACTCTGCAAAAATTTTTCAACCCATACTAGACTTGGCAAATCCAAATGATTAGTCGGCTCGTCCAAAACAAGAAAATCAGGATCATTCAAAAAAACTCTGGCTAATTCTAGGCGCATTCGCCATCCACCAGAAAGTTGTTTGGGATGTTTTGATAACTGGGATCCTAAAAATCCAAGTCCAACTAATATTCCTTTTGCTCTAGCTTGTAAGGCATACCCTCCTAATTCACGAAATTGCGTTTCAATAATTTCAAATTTTTTATGTACTTCTTCAGAATAATTATGCTCCATTTCATGTAAAACCAAATCAAGCCTTTGTTTTAATTCTCTTAGTTTTACAGCACCATCAATGCATTCGTCTAATATAGTTGCTTTAGGATTAGGATTTGGCTCTTGCGGCAAGTATCCAAGATTTAATTTACTAGGTTTAAGAATATCACCTTTATCAGGCTCTTCTAACCCACAAATTATATTTAATAGAGTTGATTTTCCAGCACCATTAGGTCCAACTAATGCAATTCTTTCTCCCTCAGGAAAGTGGTATGTAGAATTTTGGAAAAGAACTTTTTTACCATAAGACTTATATAAATTATCAATACGAATCATTTAACTATTCCACTCCAAAATTATCATTTTTACTTTCTAGCCACATAACAAACTCATGCAATGCTACTTTTTGATACTCCAAAATCTCGTTAAAGATTTCGTGCCCAGCGCCTTGAATAACTTTTAAGCTATTACCATTGTTATGAAAATATGAAACATACTTTTTTGTCTTTTCGACATCGACAAGCTTATCATCAGATGCCGCTACAATTTTTATAGGATTTTTTATCATTTGAATAGCATTTATTATTTTAGATTCATCAACAGCACTTAAAAATATATAGCCCATTCTAGCAGAAATAAATTTTAAAATTTCTTTATCACTTTGTGCTGCTTGATTATTTTTAGGGTTATTAGAAAGACTATTTGGTGAAATTCCAGTTGGAACAAATAGATTTGGCAAATACTTTGACAAATTGTTAGCAATTAATTTTTTCCATTTAGGTATCTTCTGTTTTACGCTATAACAAGGAGAACTTAAAAAAACATTTAAAGAAGAATAGTTCATATGAGCCAATGCATATGTAACAAGAAGTGAACCAAAGCTATGGCCAAGTAAACCAAAAAATTTTTTATTATTTGCATTTATATTAAAAATTTTTTTAACATGGTCACACATAAAAATTATATCTAAAATAAAAGCATGCAAATTTTCAGCATCTCCTCGAAGAGGACCTGATCGTCCATGCCCCCTGATGTCAAAAATTGCGAAAGCAAGATTTTTAGAGCAGACAATTTCTGCTAGATGCGAATATCGCCCACTATGCTCTCCAAAACCATGAACGGCAAGGACAACGCCATCTGGTTTTATTTCTAACTGGTTCTTAATTGCAGGCGTATATAACCTAAAAAACAATTGATTTCCGTCGAAACTTTTGATTTTTTCAGTATATTCTTGAAACATCGCATATACCCCCCTTGCTTCAAATTTTCCTACAAATTTTTAGATAGCTGCAATGTTTTCACACAACATTCCAATGAAAACAAAATATCCTGTAAAAGAATTTATTAAAATTTCCTTAATCTGCACTAAGGAGACAACCATGCTACGAAGCTTAAATACAGCTGCGACAGGAATGGACTCACAGCAAAAATTAATTGATACACTATCCAATAATATGGCTAACGTAAATACCATAGGATTTAAAGCAAGTAAGGCATATTTTCATGATCTTCTTTATCAAAATATTCGCGCTCCAGGCCTACAGACAACGACAGGAGTCATTGCACCAAGTGGCATTCAAATTGGAAATGGCTCTAAAATCGTTGCGGTAGAAAAAACGTTTGAGGAAGGAGCAATTAAAATTACAAACAAAGATACAGATATGGCAATTATGGGTAAAGGTTTTTTTAGAATTCAATTGCCTGATGGTAACATTGCATATACTCGTGATGGTACATTTCGCAGATCGGCTGATGGCAGAATAGTCACTTCAGAAGGTCTTCCATTAATTCCAGAAATTGTTGTTCCAGCAAACACTCTTCATCTTAATATCGGAATTGATGGTATTGTCACAGCAAAAGTAAGTGGAGAACAAGAACCAAGAAATCTTGGTCAAATCACTCTTGCAAACTTTATCAACCCTGCAGGTTTGAATTCAATGGGAAGAAACTTATACACAGCGACTCAAGCTTCTGGAGAAGCCATAGTTTCTATACCTGGTGAAAATGGACTTGGAACCATTGATCAAGGAGAACTCGAAACCAGCAATGTAAATATTGTTGAAGAAATGGTGCAACTTATTGTTGGACAAAGAGCATATGAATTAAACAGTAAAGTTATTAAAACAGGCGATGAAATGCTTTCATCTACTAACCAAATGAAATAGCAGGATTACATGAACGCTATAGCATCTCCTCCAGCCATATATGTTGAATACAAATCACTCTCAAATAATCCTGAGATTTTAGAAATTCAAAAAGATATTTTAGTTCAATTTATTAAAGCAAATAAACATGAAAATAGCTTAGTAGTTGAAAATACTGATAATATAAACGAAGTGATAAATAAAAATACGGTACTGAGCATAAAATGCATAAGTTGTCAGATAAATAATAGTAATCTTTATGAAATTATCCCAAATTCAATGCGTAAAATTAAAAATAATTTTGTAACAGAATACCGATTTGATCTTAAAAATTCTATTGAGCAAAAATTTTCGTGGCATATAGAAATAATGGAAAAAAAGAACATATACTATATTGTAGCAAAACAGACTATTAATCCAAACATGATAATTTTTGAAAAAGACTTAGAAATATTAAGGTGCACTTCTGGAGAAAACAAATGTACGCCTAAATATCCTTTTATAGAATTGAAAGAAGCTCAAAAACAATTAAATTTTTATAATAATAAAAAAACATCTCAATTTTTATCAATAAAGCAAGAAATTGAGCCAAAAAGTCTTTCTCAAGAAATTTTAGTTAGAGCAGGAGAAATAATAAAAATAATCTATTCACCAAAAGATTCATTAGTATTGCAAACTATGGGAAAATCTTTGTCTAATGGTGGACGTGGCGAGTTAATTCGTGTTCAATTAACCGACTGGCATGATAAAGGCTTCGTTCCACATTCAACAAAAAGAATTATAGAAGGTATTGTCATCGCGCCAAGCGAGGTTGAATATGCAGCAAACTAGTAAAAAATATAAGTATTATAAACTATTAGATGAAATTAGTCTACAAGATGAAGAGGGATATGTAGAAAACATAAAAAATAAACTACATGAAGAAATTAAAAAACAAAATAAAAATCCAATTAAAAATCAAAAAAATAAAAAAAATAGTGTTTGGATTACTGCAATAGAACGCTATTTAAGATCTATTGAATATGCTTTTGACAAAGGGAATTTAACAAGTCAAAAAGTATCTTTAGCACTAGATAAAATTCCAGAACCTACTTCTAAAAAATTTGTGCTACGTTTTACAATTGTTTTTTTTATTATAGTACTTTTAGTTTTTTTTACAAGTTGTAAAGCATATTCACAAACAAGTACTTTGCAAAATACTAATAACAACACTTCCAATAAAACTGATAATTTAAAAAACCAAGAACAGATTTTTATTAAAAGAGAAAATTTACAAATAAAAAATAAAGAAGCGGGTTCAAGCACAGGAAGTATTTGGGCAGATTCAACGCAGCCCAAAGGCCTTGTTACAGATTATCAACCTACGCATATTGGAGACGTCATTAATGTTACAATTCCTGAAGATTTACAATTTACACCTCCTGCAGATCAAGCCAATGCAGCAAACGCACAAAAATTTGACCCGGTAAAATCATTAAAATTTGAAGTCATCGGCATTGAACCGGGAGGAGACGTTTTTTTAAGAGCTACAAAAAATTATGTCAGTGAAACAGGAGAAAATCGCTCAATTTTAGTAATGGCTAAAATGCCGCAAAGAAATCTTAATAAATTTGAAATTAGTGCAAACGAGCTTACACAAGTTGCAGTCAACGCAAACATTAATGGGGCAACTTCCGACTACTCATACTCGGGTTGGGATAAAATTATTTCTCGAAAAGTTTCTGGTTTTGCGCCTGATTTAAACTCAATGGCAACTGCTCTTGAAGGAAAAACGAAAGAGCTAGAAACCCAACAAAAAGCTTTAAAAGATCAACAAAAAAGCTTACAAGAAGAAGCAGATAGGCTTAAAAAAGATAGAGAAAGACTCAATTCTGAAACAGCTAAAGCAAAACAACTTTTGGACTCTGCAACAATTGTTGATGCACCAAGTGATGGCGGTAAAGGCGGAAATAATAAATAATAAACTTTTATGTTAAGGTGATTCAATTGTCTAAGAAGAAAGAATATTATTACAACTATATAATTATATTGTTTACAACTATCTTTACTCTATTTTTTTTAGATAAAAGTTATACATTAGAAGCAGATCTTTCTGTCAGAATTAAGGACCTCGTAGAAGTAAAAGGTGTCCGAACTAACCCACTTTCTGGTTTAGGAATTGTTGTTGGCCTTCAGGGTACAGGTGATAGTAAAGCAAGCATTGCGACAAATAAAGCAGCAGCACTGATGATAAATCGTTTAGGAATTACTGTAACACCACAAGAAGTTATTACAAAAAATATTGCTGTTGTTATTGTTACAGCAGACTTACCTCCATTTGCAAGAATAGGAGATAAAATTAACATAAGAATTTCAAGCATAGGTGATAGCACGAGCCTAGAAGGTGGAACGTTACTTTTAACAAGCCTTAGCGCTGCTGATGGACAAGTTTATGTAACTGCTCAAGGTAGTATTAGCCAAGGAACTTCTATGGCTGGTAACGAAGGTGGAGCCGGACAACCAGCAAAAAATACAACCCCAAAAACTGTATCGTTAGCATTAAGTGGAATTGTTGAAAAAGAGTTTTTATCTACTTTTATAAATAATAATAAAATTGAATTAAGCTTAAAAAAAGCTGACTTTACAACTGCAAATAGAATAGCCAAAACACTGAATGATTATTTTGGAGAATTTATTGCAGATCCTATTAATAGTGGAATGATTTCAATAAAAATTCCAAGTAGTGTATCAAGAAACAACCCAAGTTTTAACCCAGTCGCATTTATGTCAATTTTAGAACAAGTAAAAGTCACACCAGATTCTATTGCTTTGGTTGTTATTAACGAAAGAACTGGCACCATTATTTCTGGTAACAATGTCACAATTGAGCCAGTGGCAATTAGCCATGGACGACTTGAAGTTCAAATTGGAAAGAAAAATAACAAGGTTAACGAATTACCAAGCTCAACAACTGTTGGAGAACTCGTAAGAGCACTAAATACCTTAGGTGCTGGTCCAAAAGATATTGTATCAATTTTACAAACACTTGAAGCTGCTAATGCGCTAAGAGCTCAAATTAAACTTTTATAACAGGAGTTAAATATGAGAATAAATATTATGGATAATCTTTTATTTAAAAAAACAATACCATCAGAAAAAGAAACAGTAAATCCAAAGATAAAGGAAGCAGAAACAGTTGCTAAGGAATTTGAAACAATTTATTTAGATATGATGTTAAAAAGCATGAGACAAACCGCTAAACCTGAAAATGAATCCAATGCTCATGATATTTTTCAGAGCATGCTTGATAGCGAATATTCAAAAATTATGGCTGAATCACAAAGCTTTGGAATAAGAGATTTAATTCTCAATTGGATGAAAGATAATGATCCTTCATTAAATCCAAGTTTAAAAATATTGAATAGTCAAAATTTAAACACAGATAATAATGAATTGTTTGAATCAAAAAAAGTAATTGAAAACATGAAATCCAAATCTTTATTCACTAAGCTTGCACTTCAAAAATACAAAATAGACTAACCAAACATTTTAAATATCAGATATGGATAAACCAGAGTCTGTAATAACAAATGCAGACAAAGAAAAACCAAATGAATCAGAAATTTCAATTGAAAAATCATGAACATTTTCATCACCCAAACCGTGCTCTGTGTTTTTAGTAATTAATGTTTCTCCTCCATCAAACGAAAACATAAAACCTTTATTTGTTGCAAAGTAGATTGTTGTACCAACTTTCTTAATTGCAGAAACTTGATAGTTTGATAAACTTGTTAAACTACGATATGTTTTACCATTATCTAAAGTCACCCAAACTCCATCTGTTGTACCAAGAAAAATTTCATCTGCATTTTTATATACACATAATACTTTATGACTATTCGTTTTATTTTCAAAAACTTCTTTAAAAACATGATCCTCTTTGGCAGAAAAAACTTTTCCTCGCTCTGTGACAGCATATAACTCTTCAACAAAAGAAAATAATTTTTTAAATTTTCTATTAATTTCATTATCTTTCTTGCTAATAATTACCTTATCAAAATTATCAATATTATTGTTTTTTGTATAAAACATCCCTTTATCTGATGCATAATATGTTCTATCTCCAAAATTTTTAATTGAATTAAATTGAATATTAGCAATTGATTGCTTCGACAGTTTAAATATCTCAGAGTAATTATTTTTAGCTATAAATAAACCTTCTTTGCATCCTATATACAAAATATCATTTTTTGCAAAAATACTACTACAAAAATTTTTATGCGATCCAATTTTTGTATTTTTAAAACTTAAGCCATTATTATCAGAAACAAAAAGATTATTATCCTTAACAAAAAAAACAAATTTTCCATAATTTAATATACTACCTTTATATTTATGATTATCATTAAGTTTACTAAACTCCATATTATGAGTAAAAGAAGCAGATTTAAAATAATTTGGAAAATCTAAAATTACCGAAGAAAATAAGCCTTCTTGATTAGATATATAAACCATATTCTCTATCACACTGATATCAAAAACTTCTTTATTCTGGAAAGCATTGACTTTTAGAAATTTACTATGAATACCATTACTTGTAAACCACAAGCCAGAGTCAGTTGCAAGAAAAACCAATTCATTTGAAACAAAAATAGAATTAATTTTACCATATTCAATTAAACTAATTTTATTATAATTCGACGAAATTTTATTTAAATTTTTAACGTATATAGAATGGTCTGATAATATATATAATTTTTCATTATCTATAAAAATTCTATTAATATCTTCATCAACGCCACTTAATATAGGTACTAATTTATTAAAATTTTTAGTATTTTCATCATAATCTGAAAAATATACCGCATTTTTAGACGAAATATATAGTTTATCATTAGCAATAAATAAATCAGTCCAAAATTCTTTGATTGTTAAAAAATTTTTTTCATAATTATGATAATTTTTTTTAAAATGAGATGATTTTTGCAAGCTTCTTAATATAGTATTATCTGTAATTACAAAAAAATTATCTTTATACTTATCAATAGAAATAATTGAACCAATATTCGCTCTTGGCAACACCTTATCATATTGATTTTTTGATATATCTTTACTTATAAAAACATCTGATTTGTTATTTTTAGCAATAAAAAACATCTCCTTATCCCTTATTTTCATTCTAGAGGGGATTGCAAAATATTTATCTAGTTGATTTTTGCTGACAACACCATTAATAAAATAATATAATCCATAAGTTGTAGTAATATAGACAATTCCACCATTATATGTCACTCCTAAAGGATTAAATGCAGAATAAATATTTTTAAATTCTGTTGATTTATCTAAATTTGCGAAATAAACGCCTTTATCATTACAAGGATCTGTATAACACACTGCAGCTGCATAGATATTATTACCATAAGCCTTAATATCATAAATTTCATTATTACCTAGCTCTTTTACACTATTGAAAGTAGAGCTATTTAAATTATAAAAATGCAAGCCTTTCTTTGTTCCTATATATATTTTATCTTTAGTAAATGCTATATTTGTAACACTCGATTCATTGTCAAAATTTAATAAGTATTTGTCAAACTTATTTTGTAATCCATTATCTGAATAATACAAATTTTTATTATTGTATAACACTAGTTTATTACCTAATGCATAAGCATTACAGACAGAATCATTTACAAAATCATTTAATTTAATATTTTCTGATTTATTAAATGGATTATAATAATAAATGTTGCAATTGGATGTAGTCATAATTAATCCATTTTTATAAGAATAAATAGATGTAATTGAACTAGAATTGATATTAAAAATTTTATCTACATTATCGTCTTTTTCAAAAATATAATTGCTGCTATTATTCTCTAGCTTTGCAAAAAATAATCCACCTTTACCACTTTTACCATAATCTCCATTATAGGCATTAACATAAAGAGTATCATTTACTAATTCTACTCCACGAATTTCAACACCATCATCAATACCTTGAACCTTATTGAATTGACCATAAACACCCGTGCTAGAATAATATAAACCTACATCATTATAACTAACTGAAGAAAAAATTTTGTTACCAAAATGATAAAGCCTATATAAAAACCTATCTTTTAACATGGAATCATTATCAATATGATTATTTTTGTTAATTGAATTAACTGTAATTTTCTTTTTTGTATTAGCGGCAAGTTCAATATTTTTATTATGCAATTGATAATTTGCAGTAATTGTTAATTCTTCATCTAAAAGATTTCTTGGTGAAATTAAAACCTCAGAAACACAAGAATCACCTTTATTTAATAATAAATTTTTATCACAAGTAGAATTGTATGTTTCTTTTTTTGAAAGCCCTAAAAAAATAATTGGTAAATCATTATTATTAATTAACTTAAATTTTTTAAACAAAAATTTCTCAAATCCAACTTCAAAATTTTCTACACCATCTTCGCTCTCGATGTCGAGACCAAATTTATGCAATTTTTCATTAATTGACAAATCTACTGATGATAAAGTATCAAATATATAAGCATGAATTATTTTATTTTTGTCTCCATTTAATAAATAATTTAATTTTATTTTTAAAGTATTGCTGTTTTTGTTTTTTACACTCATTGTTGGAGAGTTTATTAAATTTAATTTATGTTCAACTAATTTATAACCTAAATCTCTATTTTTTGAATTTAATAGTTTAATTTCTAAAATTTCTAACCTGCAGGATGTGTCATCCTTTTTTATAATTAGTAACTCATTACTTGCCAAATTTGAATAAGAGCTTATACTCCACTTTTCTCTATCAATTTTACCAATACAATTTAAATATTCACCACTAATCACTATATGTTCAGGTAATCTATTTTTTGCACCGTCTCCTCGTTTAAATAAATATATTTTTGGTTTAATAAATGCTTCTTGAAGATCTGCGTCATCATTATTTCTTTTACAAGAAATTATTGATATTATTATTACTAATTGAATAATTATATATCTAATAGAAATTTTCATTATAGAATCATCCCATACTGAAATTAAAAAATTGTGTTCATTATAATATTTTGTTTAAACTATTTTAATTTTATTATAAAATTTTACAAGCGTAAAACAAAAGCAAAATAAATTTTAAATATAATCAATTTAATACGTTACACTATCTATCTAATATATTAAAAAAAGTTATGCAAGAGTCTAACTCATAATTGAAAAAAAATTTGTTTCATATAATGTAAAAAAAATCATATAATATATTAATATTATTAGTTTTATCAAACTCCATAACCAAAAATATTTTCTCAAAAGACAATATTCCCAAAAATATATTAAACACAAAACAACTTACCAAAAGCACTAAAAAATGGATGTTTTATTATTTTTTATAAAATATATATTATAATGATTATTTGACCGATAAAAATTTACTAAGATAATTATTTATATAAATTTAATAATTTGACAAATAACTAAATAATAATTTTTATTTTATAATTTAATTATTTTGGCTTAATATAAAAATTTTGCCCATATGTAAAAATTATCCAATTATAAAATTATGTAATGTAGCTATTTAAAATACTTAGAGATCTTATAAAATGAACAAATTATTTAAATTTCTTAATTTTAACAATTCATTGTTGATTAAAAAAATCCTTAAATTTATAAATAATCAATTTCCTTTCAAAATTGGCTTAACCTTTACGGCTTTATGTATTTTTTTGCTGCTAAATCATTACCGATATCCAAGTAACTCAATAGATATTGTTGGCTACATTGAAAGAGTTCTTTACGACATGAGGTTTGAGCTAAGAGGGCAAAAACCAATGAGCGGAGTTGTTGGCGTTCTGGCTGCTGATGACAAAAGTATTGAAGCGTTTGGTCGCTGGCCTTTTCCTAGAGGAATTTATGAAAAGGCTTTTGATAATTTAAAAAAATCAGGTGTAAAATGGATTGGTTTTGATGTGTTTTTTACAGAACCATCTCATAGATTACTTGAAGAGTCTATTTACGAAATTGAACATTTATTTCAAAATAAACAATTAAATTATTTAAATTTTAAAGCAGAATTACAAAATATGTTAACTTATACACCAGGAGATATTTCTCTCGCAAACAGTATTCATAAATTTGGTTCTATAGTTCAAGGTTTTTATTATATTGAAAATTACAAACAAATAATTAGTTCAAAATATGGCTGGAAATCTAGCTATGATCGTTTAAAAAATTCTGCGATTGATTTTATAAACTTTCCAACTGGTATGAGTATTAATAATTATAAATATCTTTTTAGCCCTGGAGTTGTAACAAACACTGCACTCATTGCTGGTCAATCTAAAAGTATGGGTTTTGTAAATAATACACCAGATGGAGATGGACTTATTCGTACTAGTGGTCTCGTAAAAATTATAAACCCAATAGACTCTACTCAAAAAACAGTGCGCACCAGTTGTGGTTCCAAGCCTCGCGCTTGCTCTATCTGCAAACTATTTATCGAGTCAAATTGTTGTCAATTTTGACCATACAGGAATTGACTCAATTGATCTATACCCAACAAATAATCAAAATCCTTTAATTAACATTCCTACTTATTATGAAGGACATGGAAAATTATTAATCAATCACTACGGAAATTTTGTAAATATTCCCCAAATTTCATTAAAAGATGCGTACGATAATAACTTACCCAAAAAAATTCCTGAAATATTGATACTAGGGGGTACCGGAACAGGAACTAATGATAAAAGGCCTTCTCCATTTGATGAAAATTTTGATGGAGTAGGGCATCATGCAGCAATTGTAGAAAATATAATTTCACAAAACTTTATGAAAAGACCAATTTCTGCACCATTTTTAGAAATAACATTATTATTATTTTCTGGAATAATACTTTCATATTTATTTAAAAAATCTTCTGCGCTAAAGTCTTCTTTAATTATTTTTTCTTTGATTATCATTTACTATTATATTGACAATAAATATTTATTTGGAAATGGGAACTGGTATTATTCTGGCATGTTTTATTTACAAAGTCTTTCACTTTATTTTTCTATTTCAATATTTAAATATTTTATAGAAGAAAAAGAAAAGAAAAAAGTAAAAGTTGCATTTCAACACTATTTAAATCCTAATGTTATAAATCAATTGATTGAAAATCCTGACAAATTAAAGCTTGGTGGTGAAAAAAAATTCTTAACAGTATTTTTTTCTGATGTTCGAGGATTTACGACAATTAGCGAAACATTATCACCAGAAAAACTAACTGCATTACTAAATGAATATTTTACTCCAATGACAAAAATTATTTTAGACTCAAATGGATTGCTTGATAAATACATTGGAGATGCGATTATGGCAATATGGGGAGCTCCAATTCATTTAGAAGATCATGCAGATAGAGCAGTTCATTCAAGCTTAAAAATGATAGAAGAACTTAAAATTTTGCAAATTAAATGGCAAGAAGAACAACTGCCCTTTTTGGATATTGGAATTGGATTAAATACAGGTGAGATGGTTGTAGGTAACATGGGTAGCCATAAACGTTTTGACTATACAGTATTAGGAGATTCTGTAAATTTAGGAGCGAGACTAGAAGGAATTAATAAAAACTATGGAACTCGAATTATATGTTCAGAGTTTACTAAAAAATCATTAATTCATCCTGATAAATTTTTATTTAGAGAACTTGATCGTATACAAGTAAAAGGAAAATCTGAACCAGTAAGAATTTATGAAGTAGTCGATTTTAATAGTGTAGAAAGTTCTTTTAAAATTAAAATTATTCAACTTTTTGAAGAAGGACTTGCGTTATACCGAGAAAAAAAATGGGATCATGCTATACAAAAATTCAAAGATGCAATATTATCAAACAATGGAAAAGATGCTCCTAGTGAAGTATTTATTAAACGGTGTGAGTATCTAAAAACAAATCAAATTGACAACAATTGGAATGGAATCTGGATTTTCAACAGTAAATAAAATTTAAAGAAAATATATATGCAAAAAAAAATAATTATTTCAGAAAATAAAATGTTAGCTTTTTGTTCCTTTGGTGGCGCTTTTGAATTTTATGATTTTTCTCTTTTTGCTATAATGTCTGGTATTATTGGTCAACATTTTTTTAATGAAACAATTCAATCCATCGCATTAATAAAAACATTTGGTATTTTTGCAGCAGGCTATATTGCAAGGTTTATCGGCGGTTTTTACTTTAGCCATCTTGGTGATACCGGAGGAAGAAAAAAACCATTCATGATGACTTTATTTTTAATGGCAATACCGACTTTAGGAATTGCTCTTCTACCTACTTACCAACAAATAGGAATCTTAGCTCCAATAATTTTAATGTGTTTACGAATAGCTCAAGGATTCGCACTAGGCGGAGAAGCTCCTTGTGCAATGGCTTTTATTTATGAATCTTCAAATAAAAATAGAAGATGTTTTTCTATATCAATATTATTTGGATCAATTTTATTAGGTTCATTTTTTGCTTCATTAATATACTCAATATTAAATAGTTTAATGCCTAAAGATATTTTTAATTCTTGGGGCTGGAGACTTCCTTTTGCAATTGGCGGAATTTTGGGACTAATTGGAATTTACTTAAGAAAAAGTCTTATTGAAACAGCAGAGTTTATAAATTATAAAAAAAACAATTCACTACCTAAAATCCCTTTTTTTGAATTAATTAAAAAAGATTTTTTAAAAATAATTTTTGGAATTGTTTTACTGCTTCCTTCGTCTACAGCTTTTTTGTATTATTTACTCATTTCAGGTAATTTTTTAAAAAACCAATATCACTTTAACCAAAATTTTATTGAAAATTTAAACACTATTGGGTTTTTTATTAATGCAATATCTTGTATTATATTTGGAAAAATATCTGATAAATTAACAGCAAAAAAAGTGTACTTAACAGGAATTTTTTCTTTATTTACATTAACAATTTTTTCTAATTATACGCCGTCCACTAAGTTTTTAACATAAGCTTGCCTTAGGTTTTGAATTCATAATTGACTTGACAATTTTTTGTGTTAATTGATTCCAACCACTAGAGCATTTTTGAACGAGATCTTCATAATCTTTATAAATTTTAAATGATAAGTGATTCCTTTTAAAATAACTCCATAACCTTTCAATTGGATTTAACTCTGGAGAAAATGAAGGTAAAAAAATAAATGATATATTTTGGGGTAAAATTAATTTTTTGCTTTTATGTGCACTAGCTCCATCTAGTATCATAATAATATGCTCATTCTTAGGTACGGTCTTGGAGTACTCATTGATAAAAATTTGCATGTTTTCAACATTTAAATTTGGTAATATCATTCCAAAATATTTGCCCGTATCTTTGTTAGCAGTAGCATAAATCCATGAGTTTAAATAACCCATTTGAGTTTTAAATTCTGGTCTGATTGGGAAAGGACTCCAAATACCAGATTTTATTGTCATTTGTCCAAATCGTGATTCATCTTGAAAATCTATGTTTATTTTTTTTCCTGGATTTTTTACTTTAATTTCATTAATTTTATTTGGTAAATCTTTAATCCATTCGGCCATTTTTTCTGGGTCATTTTTTATATGCTTTGTTCTTGGAACAACTCTTCTTATTAATGTTCTTTGAAGGAACTTGTATAACCCACTTTTACTAAATTTTTTTTTAATTTCGTTTTGGATTCTATAATACTATTTATTATTTGGGCATGAACAACTTTTTCCTCATTAAATTCAGAATTTAATTGAATGATTTCAGTTTTTAAAATTTCAACTTCTTCTTTATTTACAAAGGATGGACGACCAGAACGTGGTTTATCAAGTAAAAAATAAATACCATTATTCTTATAGTTTGAAACCCAATAATTTGCCCGTCCTCTTGAAAGGCATAATAAAGTTTCAATCTTTTTTTCAGAAAATCCTACGGAATATAAAAAAATTATAAATAATCGACGTAAAAGATTAAAACTTAATTTATTTTGAGGTATTCTCTTTAAATCATCCATAAGTTGTTGTACATTATTCATTGTGCTGCAGTGTCCTTTTATAAAAGAAAGTACGAATGTTAACTGCAGCATATCCTGTTTTCAATATTCATCAATTTCCGTATAAATATTTATTTTTGGTTATCTATGTTGCCAACAAACTTAGTGGACGGCGTATTATATATTTAATCTTCAAAATAATTTATGCCTTGCTGTTTTTATAATCTTCATAAGCATTGCATTAGGAAGTTGTGTTGGATCTGTTTTTAGTTTATTAATTAACATGTTTGCAATTCACATTAGAACTTCAGCATTAGCTTTAACAATGAATACAACTAATGGTATATTTATTGGATTAACACCCATTATTTTTGCAAAAATAGCAAACACAACTAACTTTAATCAATTTCCAAGCATCTATATTATGTTTCTCTGTTTAATTGCTATAATTTCAACTATAGGTATAAAAAAATTTAAAACTCAATTAGCAAATGTATAACTTAATGTGACCCCAAATGCCATATCATTAATTTTAATTCTATTTAATTCTTCATATATGTCAGCTTTTTTTAACTTCATATCTAAATTATTCTCTACACTATTAAAACCAATTAAAGGCTGTGCTCGAAAACCGGGTTTTAATAACTTTGCATTTTGTCGATCTTTTGAAAAACAATCTGAAAAAGACAACTCAATAACTCCTACAATAACTCCTACACCAGCACCCACTAACGTGGCGCTCGCAAGTTGCGGAGCAATAGATTTTGTAGACTGATTTGCAATTAAAATTAATGCTCCTGCACCAGCACCAACGGCTGCACCATACAATGTATCACGAAATAGAGTTACACCAACTTCGCATTGTGCATGAGCTTGATTGTAATTTGCAATAAACACAAAAAAACCAAGTATCATAAAAACATTTTTTCTAAAAAATTTTTTATTCATAAGCTCACCAATAAAAATAATTATAAAAAAATACGACCTTAAACTATAAACAAACTACTGAAAATTTTAAAAACTTGCAAATATTTCTATTTCTCTAATTTTTCTTTTAAGGTGTTAATAAATTCTTGATCAAAATCCGCAGCAATCACACTTTGATCTATGCCACCATGAGAAATATATTGAACAGCAAGTTGTAAAAAATTTTTATCTTTTCCATTTGAACATCTTTTTACAGCTAGAGGAAACGTGTGCCATTCTAAAATAATTTTTTCATCTGCTTCTTCAATTTGCTTTGGTAAAGTATTTAAAGAGTCTGCAAAAAATTCTAACAAATAATAATTTTCAAAATTTTTAGAAACATTCAAATCAAATTCTGAATGACTTAACAATTTATATTTTTCAATTATTTTAGCAGTATTAATGTTAATTTTTAAAGAAGGAAGACCATTCTTTGAAATAGCAAAAAATATAATTGCTCCATTTTGACTCATTTTAATTTTGCAAAAGAAAAGTAATTTAACTATCATTTCACCTCAAAAATATTATTTAGTTATTTTGAATATACATTATTTTTTAATATTGCTTGAGAAAAATTCATTTTCTTTAACCAATCATTATCTATCATTTTTGTCATATAATTTCTTATGCCATCAGGCAATACAACAACAATTTTTGAACCTTGAGGCACTTTATTTAAAATTTGACTTACTCCATATAATGCGGATCCAGAACTACCTCCGCACAATAATCCTTCTTCACGAATAGCTCTTCTTGCCCACATAAAGCTCATTTCATCTGTGGTTTTAATCCAATAATCAATTAATTTCAAATTTAACGCTTTTGGAAAAAAATCGTAGCCTATTCCTTCTACGTGATATGCTCCAACTTCTGTGCCACCTCCTAAAATGCTACCAACCGGATCACAGCCCACAATCTTACAATTTGAGTTAGTTTCCTTAAATTTTTTGGCTATTCCAGAAATCGTTCCTCCAGTTCCTGCCCCAGCAACGAAATAATCGGGAACCACCCCCAAATCATCTATGATTTCTTGCGCAGTGTAATGATAATGTGCTGCACAATTAGAAGGATTTGAGTATTGATCTAAGACATGTGCATTTGGTAGCTCTTTGGCCAACCTATTTGCTACAGAAATATGACTTTCTGGAGCGTCATACGCAGCTTCTGTTGGAGTTCTAATTATTTCTGCTCCTAATGCTTCAAGCACAACTTGTTTTTCTTTGCTCATTTTTTCGGGTAATGTGATAATAACACGATATCCAAGTACAGCACCCGCCAAAGCAATTCCAATTCCTGTATTCCCGCTGGTTGGTTCGATCAAAATATCTCCAGGCTTAATTCTACCCGACGCTTGCGCATCTATAACCATTTGATATCCAATTCGATCTTTTACAGAGCCACCTGGATTTAGAAACTCACATTTTGCATAAATATCGACTTTTGGCGCATGAAAAAGTTTGTTAATTTTTACAAGTGGCGTTTTTCCAATTGCTTCTAAAATATTTTTTGTTTGCATTCTGGTACCTTCCCATGCGACAACCTGCAGTCGCAGTTGATTTAAAGATCACCTTCTAACTTACAAAGGGGCTCTATGTCTAAGCAAAAAAAACTAATCGATTACAACAATTTAACTGTTGCAAAAGGACTACGTGTTCGTGTCGCAAACGACGGTAACATGTATGCCTCTATATCGAGCTCCTCTGGTGAATTTTATATAGCTCCCGAAGTTCTTGCAATTTTATGCTTAATTGAAAATAAAACAACCAAATTCTCATTAAATAAAACTTCTCTACAATTAACCCAAAGTTTTCAAAATACGCTGAATTCTCTTCCATCTCAAACCGAATGTCAGAATATTATTTTTGATTTAATTGGTGCTGGAATAGTTATTAATTCTGAAATCTCTAATGAAAAATATATGCAAAATGATGGGTTTGGTGACCCTTGGGCGCAATGGACAATGATCTCAGATATTGTGCGTTGTGAACATTATTTTAATGCTTTACAAAAATTTATATCCCCTAAATCGGTAGTACTCGATGTGGGTGCTGGGTCTGGATTACTATCTGCAATAAGTTTAAATCTTGGTGCCAAAAAAGTGATTGCTATTGAAGAAACAAACTCAGCACTTTATATCAAATCTATCTTTAAAAAATTAGGCTTAAATTTTAATAGTAGCAAATTTGAACTTCATAATAAAAATAGTTTTGATGTAGAAATTAACGATACAGTAAACTTAATTGTAAGCGAATTATTTGGAAATGATCCATTTCAAGAAGGTGTTATTATAACTCTTAGAGAAATTGCATCTAAATTAATAAACTTTAATGTGAATTATATTCCAAAATCTTTAACAGTTTTAATGCAAATAATCGATCTTCACTCTCACTCAGCGTTTCATAGAATTCAAGCTTTTCAAAAACCTGATGATAGTAATTTAACAAATAATAAATTTTTATCAAATTTTTTAAACACTGCAAAAGAAAATTTAGACTTAAATAATATTTCATTTTCGTTACCTTTAACAAAAAATGATTTTTCTATTTTAGGCAAAGCAGTTGAACTTGGCACTATACCGCTCAATCCACCTCCTGTTTATTCCAAAGAGAAACATCCACTAAAAGGCATAAAAACTTTATCCATAAATAAAAATGCGGATAACGCTATTGCCATAATTTGGTTTCGAGTTCATTTAACTGACGAAATTACAATATCATCACTCATTAGCGAAAATGATGCATGTTCTCACTGGAGCCCAATAGCAATACCACTCAATAAATCATTAAAAGAAAATGATTTCATTGAAATAAATCACTACTTAAATGACGAAGAAAATCATATACACTGCGAATTATTTTATAACAAAGAAAAAATAGGGTCAAGATGAATACAATAAATACGATTAATATAGAAAATCAAGTAAAAAAACATATCTATGGAAAACCTCAAGAGGCGATTGTCACTTACCCTCCAGGATTTAGCTCTGTCGCATTTGATGAAATTAATTTTATTTTTAATAATTTATGGCTTCCGCAAAAAATTACTCCAGAAGTTACTACAAATAAAAATTTAATTTATATTAAAAATATTCATACCGTTTCTTTAATAGAATTAATGATGAGAGCAAAATGTATTTCTGATATTAAATTAGTTATTTTTAATGGAAAATGTGCAAATAAAGAAACGTTTCAAAAAAAATGCTCCAATGTAAATTGGAACTTATATATTAACAATCAAATTTCTTTAAAACTCAAGGTCGATTCTGTAGCTAGTAAAGCTTTTCATGAAACAGGATTAAAAGAAATTTTAAAAAAAATATTGAGTGACAAGATAAAAGAAATCGTTCAAGGTGAAAATACCCAAGAAACAACGTGTTTACATGCTGATCTCTATAAAGACAGACTGACCTTAAGCTTATCAATTGCTGGCGATCCTCTTTATAAAAGAGGCTTTAAAGAAATTTTAAATGCTAGTGCTCCACTTCGTGAAGACGCTGCTGCATGTTGTATAGAAAAATGTCTTCAGTTAGGGAGCAAACTCAATCACTCTTTTTCACCTGATACTATTTTTATTCCATTTTCTGGAACAGGAACTTTTGCTTTTGAGTATTTATTAAAAACATTTACAATATCACCTGCATTATTAAGAAAAGATTACGCTCTCCAAAAGTTACCTTTTTTTAGAAAAAGTAACTTTGAGTTTCTATTAAAAAAAGCAACGGAACATTGCAACTTAGCAGTGCAGGAAAAATTGCAAAATAAACTAAGAATGATATGCAATGACAATTCAAACAAAGCGAATTCTGTTTTTATAAATAATCTAATCGCATTTCAAAAATCAATAAATGAAAATCAAATTTTTCTACCAGAAAATTTATTTGTTCATACTGAAAACCAAACGGTTCCATATCTTGAAGAAAATATGTTTATGCTAAAATTTGAAAAAGTACTCTGCGATGAAAACAATAACTATCAAAATCTTTTTATTGCGATGAATCCTCCTTACGGATTACGTCTTGGTAAAGAAGCCAATACAATAAATTTGTATAAAAAAATCTCAAACTATTTAAACTCACTGAGTAAAACAGCTAAAAACCATAACAAACATATACTAGGGTTTATATTATGCCCGAGCGAAGAAGCGTGGTCTGCTTTTGTAAATCAATTGCAAAATTTTAAATGCGATACATATCATTTTACTCATGGAGGAAAAGATATTAGAGTTTGTCAATTTTACTTTTAAAATCATGTGATATAATATTCTCTGATTTAAATAAACTAAGATTAACAACACACTCCTCAATTTAAAATGGAACATAATGTTAAAAAAGAGTTATTTAAAATTTATATTTGAGTTTCAAATGCTACGTAGGAATTTTTTTAAAAATGTCTTTGTTAACAAATGATTTTTTTAACCAGGATGCAACTTTGGTAGCGCCAGCAATCTTAGGGGCGCAAATTTTTCATAAAACCTCCTCAGGACAATTAAAAAGTGGCATCATAGTAGAGACCGAAGCCTATATGCCACAAGATCCCGCTTGTCATGCCGCAAAAGGCTTAACAAAACGTACAGCTCCAATGTTTGAAGAAGGAGGCATGTGCTATGTATACCTTATTTATGGAATGTATTATTGTATGAATATTGTAACTGGACCAAAGGGCAGTGGCCAAGCAGTCCTCATTCGAGCATTAGAATTGCCACACAATTCAATAGCTCCCTATGCGGCGTCAGGACCTGGAAAATTGTGTCGTTATCTTGAAATCACTAAAGAACATAACGGTTTAAGGTTTTGTAAAGAAAACTCTCTTTGGCTTGAGTTAAGCCAAACTATTGATATAAATCTTATCAAAACGTCTACTAGAATTGGTATTTCACAAGGCAAAGAAAACTTATGGAGATATTATATTAAAAATAATCAATATGTTTCAAAAACTAAACGTAATGCTTTTGTACAATAAGGAAACTTTGAATTATGATACATGTGAAGCATATTAAAAGAAGAAAAACTTTTGTACTGATAGATATTGCATGCGTTTGTTTATCTATTTATTTAGCATTTTTTATAAGAACCAATATTTATCTTCCTATATTTCAAGATTTACTTCCACTTAGTGCATTAAGTCAAAATATCAACTTTTTATTAGCTACCTTTACATTTAGTTTAGTATTTTTATTTAGTGGGTATATAATAGGACTATATGATATTTGGAACACCTCAAACATTTCTGTATGGGCAAATAAACTACTAGTCCCAAACTTTTTTATTGTTTCTTTTGCATTTTCTTTTCTTTATTTAAGTCAAAATTTTAGCTTTCCAAGATCTTATCTTGTAACTTTATTTGTCGTAAATTTTTTTCTTTCTTTAGCTTGGAGAATTATTTATTTTAAAATTACAAATAAAGAAATAAGCAATGTTGTATTAGTAGGAGACTATGAAAGCTGTATGCAATTTAGCAAAGAATTCAGCAAAGAACCTTTTTTAAATAAAATAAAGGTGTGTTCAATATTTATAAATAATTCTTTTAATATTTCTGATAATAACACAATACCTATAAAAAACATTAATGAATTTGAAAGCTACTCACAACACCACCCTTACTCTTCTATTATTATTGTTAGCACAACAAGCTTGCAATACAATTTTTTTGCTGAAATTTTTAAAGCCGCACGTCAAGGCGTACAAGTTTTTACTGTACCAAACCACTATGAAATTTTGCTAGGCCGCTTAAAACATATTCATGTGAATGATTTGCCACTTCTTGAATTAAAGCTTGATAGTTCTATATCTTTTTATACCATAATTAAAAGAACTTTTGATATTATTCTATCACTTGTTTCAATAATTATTTTAATCACTCCAATGTTACTCGTTGCATTGTTAATTAAGTTAACATCACAAGGACCAATTTTTTATACCCAAACACGTGTAGGAAAAAACAGTGAAAAATTTAAAATTATTAAATTTCGCAGCATGATTCATAACGCAGAACAACATACCGGCGCAATTTTGGCTCTAAAAAATGATGAAAGAATTACAAAATTTGGAAACTTTATGCGAAAAACACGCATTGATGAACTGCCTCAGCTTATTAATATTTTAAAGGGCGATATGAGCTTTATTGGACCAAGGCCAGAACGCCCAAATTTTGTTGAACAGTTTGAGAAAGAAATTCCTGCGTATGCAGAACGCACACGCATCCGCCCTGGAGTAACAGGCCTTGCGCAAATTCATGGCGATTATAATAGTAGCGCAGATACCAAACTCAAATACGATTTGGCATATTTGGTAAATCAAAGTTTATTTTTAGATATTCAAATTTTAATTAAAACAATTAAAGTTGTGATGATGAAAAAAGGGCAGTGAAATTTTATTGCAAAGTAATAATATTATCAGCCCATTTCAAAATTCCTGGTCTATGCGAAACAATCACAATGGTGCATTTATTTTTAAGATTTAATAGTACTTTTGCAATTTCTTGCTCCGTTGCATCATCCAAATTTGCGGTTGCTTCGTCTAACACCAAAAGCCGTGGCTTGTTTAAAATTGCCCTTGCAAGGCAAATTCTTTGTTTTTGCCCAGAAGAAAGACCGCTTTGATCTTCTGCAATTTGATAATCTAAGCCTTTTAAATCAATAAAATCTTTTAACGCAACAGATTCAAGCGCATTATAAATTTCTTCATCACTCACATCAAAAGAAATACCATAACATAAATTTTCTTTAATAGTTCCTTTTATTAAAAAAGGATCTGGACCTACATAGCCAATTCTATTTTTTGGATTATTTAAAAATTCTTCTGGAGTTAAATTATCAATTTTAATATCACCTTCACTAGGTTTTAAAATACCAAGTAATAAAAATAAAATAGTACTTTTACCTGAACCACTTGGACCAATGATTCCAATTTGAGAACCACTCTCTACCTGAAAATTAAATGTTTTAAATACAGAATTGGCAGAATTTGGGTAATTAAATGTTACATTGTTAAATGATATTTTAGGAGGAATCTCGTTGATATTTGAATTATATTGAGTTAAAATATATTTATCTTCATTTAAAAATTGCTGTAATTTATTTAATTTTATTCTCCCATTAAATTTTAAAAAACTAGAATATGAAACAGCTTCATTTCTTATACTTTCAGAGCAGCTAAAAAAATAATTTATTGAATTTTTAAATTGCGGGTAATAAATACCCAAAAAACCATAAGAATTTACAAAGCTTGATAAATTTTGTATAAATCGAATTAACAAATATATAAAAGACAATAATATTAAAGGAGAAGTATGCCAGAGATGTTGACTTGTTAATACAATAACAACCAAAAGAAGAATCCCAAAAAAAGGCGTTATAGTATAAGAAAAATTATTAAGAAAACCACATTTAATACTAAAAGAAGAATAATGCAATATTGAATTGATTAAAGATTTATTTTCCATATTTTCAGTTTTCATAATTTTTATAAACAAAAGATTTTTAAAAACATTAGAAAGGCTATAATTTATTGCACTTTGCTCTTTTGGCACTTTATCAGAAATATTTTTTATTCTTTTATTTACATATAAAACCAAAATACCAATTAAAAATATCCCAAAAATAGCGACACAAGAATCTTTCCAAGAACTATAAAACATACAAAATAACAAAACTATTAACTGTAAAAAGAAGCCTAAAAAATAAATTAAATGATGAAAAAACAATAATGTTTTTGGAAATATTTCAGAAATTTTAAAATTTGCTTCAGAAACCTCGATTGAATTGACTGATTTTGTAAATAATACGTTATAAACAACAACAGATCGCAACCGAGTATTAACAAGTTCTAGTGAGTATATTGAAAAATGTGCGGCAAAAAATTGTAATAAAAATCTAAAAAAACCAATTAATATTAAAAGAATTATAGCATAATTGATAGAAAAATTGCTCAACTGAAAATTAAATAAGCTTAATTGATTATTTATTAAGCCTAAACTCACTAAAAAAATCTGAATAAAAAAAGCAATAAATATTTCAAGTCCACCTAAAAATAACGATGATAAGAAACAACAAAACAAAGATAAAGAAGCTTTTTTTCCAATAAATTTAACAAATTTTAACATATTGATCCACACACATAAAGTTTACAAAAAAATCACTACATATTCAAACTTAACAATAAATTTGAATATCACGATAGAGACAGTTAAAGAATATCTTTAATTCTCTACTTTTCTCACAATAACTTGTATTTGAGCCACAGCCTCTCTCATTGTTTGATCAACTGGTACATTGTGAGTATAAAATCGCCTGTTCTCCATCTTTTCCCACCAAGATTGATTACAAATTAAGAGACGGATAATTCTTCTTACTGCCCGTCGAACTATGTTTATTTTCGCAATTGGCGGTGGCGGATATTTTGTTTGAAGTTGGTAGTTGTAATTTTTATCCTGAAGTTCTATAGAAATAACCTCCGAACTAGGTAGCGACTCGACTAAATCAAATATATTATATGAGACAGGCGACCAACTTTTTTCTTTGCGAATTGTAAACGTTACTTTGTGATCGCGGTTAAACCTGCTAGGCCAAAAACCCTGTTCATAAAGATCTTCGTCAGGAACGACAAGAACTAAAAATCCACCAGGCTTTATCAGTTTCCACCATTCTTCAAGAGCATTTTTTGGATTCAACATATGCTCGAGACAATGACTGCTATGTACCGCATCATAGGTGTTTGGCTCTCGATACTTGGTTATGTGGTTGGCATCACCTTCGTACTTATCAAACCGTTCTGCTGTTAGGCATACTAGATCATCGCCAGACCCAATATCAATCACTTTGCCTGATAGATATTTTTTTAAAAAATCTTCGCCTCGGATTTGATTTGTTTTACTTGTTTCTCGCATACATGGTCCTTCGCAGTATTAATTCCTACGCCGCTCTAGATGCCGTTCCACTCAAACGTCGCCGCGTTATTATCCAGTTATTTTGACAGCGTATGGATATCTATATTGCTTGTCAATAACTTGAATGTTACCTTTAGCTTTTGTTTTTTCTAATAATGCCACTTAAAAGTTAAGAAAATTATTGTGAGGATTTAGAAAATATCTTGAATTTATTAAATAATTTTTGTTAAACTAAAATCAACATAGAAGCGACCAATGGACTGACAGAGCCAACTCATCAATGTATACCTGAATTGGTACCAAAATATTAGACAATCTGATATAAATTAATTATAAGGAAGAAAGTATTTTCTGAAGAATTCAAATGAAATGCGGTCAATTGCTCGATTGCAAAGAAGGGAACCACCCTGATTGCATGTTAAGGGTGCCACTTTATGAGCCAGCGACGAAGGTGAATCGTCTATAAAAAAATGGGTACAAGAAAATTCATTTCGTAACAAGTTTCTAGTCTTTTTTTGTTATTTTAAGCTTTTCTCTATAAGAACCTCCTTTTAGTGTAATTATTTGACTAGGATTTCGTAATCTATCAACAATTGCTTCTGCAATGACAGGGTCTTCAAACAATTTAATCCAACCATCAGGATGAACCTGTGAAGTTACAATTGTAATGCTTTTTCTTTGACGTTCTTCAAGAATATCAAGTATGATACCCGCTTCTTCATGGTTATATTGCCGTAAAGCAAAATCATCGAATATTAAAATTTCTTTCTTCGTTATTGTTTTTACCCAAGCAAGATATTTTCCAGAAGCTTTTGTTGCAATGGCTTCTTCAAGAAAAAAGTTGACTGAAGAAAATAGAACTCCTGAACTTTCTTGGCATGCACGGCGCCCTATCCCTATTGCTAAATGAGTTTTCCCTTCGCCTGTTTTTCCAAGAATAATTAAATTTTCTCGATTATGTAAAAAAGAAAGTTGAAATATTTCTTTCATTTTTGCTTTTGAGATACCTCTGTCAAAAGACGCATCCCAGTCTTCTAAATCAATACGATGGCGAAATCGTGCTATGGATTCTAGGCGCTTGTTTAATTTATTTTTCCTAGAATTTGCCTCGTCTGACAATAACAGCGATAAAAATTCAGATGGACTTAGATTTCCTGATTCAAACTCCGCGCATCTTCTTTCCATATTTTCTAAAAATCCAGGTAAACGTAATTTTTGTGCTAAGTTTTTGGCTTGTTGGAACATATTATTTCTTTCTAATTAATTGAATATCTTTTCTTTGCTTTGATGAAGATGGATTGTGTTTAGTGTACGGATTGGCGCTTGCGTTGCTCTTGGCTTTGCCCCTCCATTTACATGAAAAATACAACAATCAGTTATATATGAGAGACGGTAAATTTTATGAGAAAACGCCATTTTTGCTGCATATTCCATATCTTCTTTGTTAAATTTATTTGAATACACTAGTCTTAACATCCCTTGTACAGGACGTAAAAAGCGCAAAGGGTGACTTTGTGAAAATAAAAAATCAATCAACTTATACGTGTTTTCTCCTATTTTTTTAGCCTCCAATTTTGCTTTATTGATATCAAAGCTGAGGTAACGTTGTTTTTCTTGAGGCCAATGACCAGGATCGGTTGATGACTTTCCTATTCCTTTTATTTTTTTATGTGAAGATAAAAGCTCTCCATTTGAAGAAAAAACTTCTAAATAATTCTTTGAATATCTAACTCTAACTTCTTTGCCAGCAAAGTGAAATGGAACTGAGTAAAAATTTTTTTCCACTTGAATATGGCAATCAGGATGAACCTTTGCTATTTTCCAATTAAACAATTGAAATTTTTCCGCAGGAACAGCCTTTAAATAAGCTTCTTCTGTACTAAATCTTTCTTTCCTTGATACACCATAGTCTTTCATAATAGAGTTGTTGAATTCTTTCAAAAATATTTTAAAATCCTGATTGAGTTCAAATAAAGTTTGATACTTTTTATTTCTGACACGCTGAAAAAAAGATTTTTGAATATGATGAATATTGCCTTCAACAGAAGCTTTATCTCTTGGTTTATATGGCCTTGCTGGTAAAACTGCAAAACCTACATGGTTTGCATATTCACAAAATGATTTATTGCAATCAGGGTCATAGCGATGTGCTTTGCTTACAGCACTTTTTAAATTATCAGGCACAGTGTAATCTGTTACCCCTCCAAAAAACTCCCAAGTTTTATCATGCAATTCAATAAAAGTTTCTAGCTTTTGATCTAATGTAAACTCTGCAAAAGTGTATTGACTAAAAGGCAGTGTTGCGACAAATAAATGAGTTTTAATAACCTCACCAGTTAGTTCATCAAAAATCTGGATACCATCACAAAAATCAACATAAGTTTTTTCTCCTGGTTTATGGATTATTCTTATTGAAATGTTTTGCCTTTTTAAGCCGTATAGTTTTCTAAAAAATCTCCAAAAGCTAAAATAACTAATGGTGGGTTTGAGTTCTTCATAAAGAACCTTATAGCTAATTCCCTTACCCAATTCTTTTAATACGAGTTCAATATCAATTTCTTGAGCCCAGTTAGGTATATCGTCTGGATTAAGTTTGTCATTTGGAGAATGAGTTTGATATTGAATGTTTTTGTTTAGACATTCTTTATGCAAATTTTCTTGAAGATATTTCTTGACTGTCTTTCTCGACATATGAAGACATCGTGCAATTGTCCTAATGGAACGCCTTTTTTCCCGCATTTGCAGGATTTGCCCCAACTTTTCCATACTAACTCGTCCTTTTCTTCTCATTAGGCTCACCTCCTTGCCTAAGAGCTTTGCAAAAAAGACGAATCGCTGGCTATAAAAAAATGGTTCCCTTAATTTGCAATCGGAATGGTACCGCTTAGTGCAATTTGCATGGTCCCCTTAACGTGCAATTAAGGTGGTTCCGTTAACATGCAATTGCTATGGTCCCCTTAATTGCAATCGGGGTGGCGCTCTTTAATGCAATCGGCCAAGGCAAAACTATGGCAGACGCATGGTCTTTCAAACCTTTAAAATGCAAGGGATCTCATGTGGTAAAAAGAAGGTTGGCTTTATTTATGCTTGATTTTAGATTGTTTTTCAAGGGCTATTGTTGGATGGTCTATGTCCGACAAAATAAATTCAGAGCTTGTTACTTCTGCAATTCAACATGCAATTAGCTTTAGAAAACCTGGCAAAGGCGTTATTTTTCATAGCGATATAGGCAGCCAATAAGCCAGTTTCTCTGTTATTAAATTATTAAAACAGCATGAATTTCATCAAATCATGAGCAATGCTGACAACTGCTATGATAACACTATTTCTGAATTATTTTTTGCCACTTTAAAAACTGAATTGATTCATAAATGCAATTTTTTATCGAGAAAAGAAGTGAGAACCTCGATTTTTGAATTTATTGAGGTGTTTTAGAATCGAATTCGGATCCACTCAAAACTTGACTTTAAGTCGCCTTTTGAATATGAAAAAATTTATCGTTAATTCTGTCTACTATTTTGGATCCACACCATAGTGACGGGTTAGCCTCAGAAAAAATTATCAAGTATATACTCGCCCGCTCCATTCAGCGCTAAGGAAGAATAATCATGATACCCAAAATAATTCACTATTGTTGGTTTGGCGGCAAATCTTTACCTGACCACCTTAATGAGTATATAGGAACATGGAGAAAATTTTGTCCAGACTATGATATTAAACTGTGGAATGAAGAAACGTTTGATGTAAGTAGTCATATTTTTACTAAAACCGCTTATGATAAGAAAATTTATGCATATGTTTCTGATTACGTTAGAGCTTATGCATTAAATTTGTATGGTGGTATATATCTTGATACGGATGTCGAGTTAAAAGCAAATCTAGACTCTTTTCTTGAACATGATGCCTTTACCGGATTTGAGACAGAAGGAGTGCCATTTACAGCAGTCTGGGGAACCAAGACTAACCATTCATTAACAAAGAAAGTATTAAATTTTTATAACGGTTTGGTGTACCATGAGCTCCTAGAGCCAAATACTGTTTCTGTTAGTCGTATTTTAATTTCTGAATTCTGTATTGATGAAAGATTGAATCAAAAACAAATTGGTTTTGATGGTGTTGATTCAGTTCATGTATATCCGGCTGAAACATTTTGTCTAGATTTGGAAAGAAATGTTGCAACGCATCATTTTGAAGGTTCTTGGGTACCAAATAAAAAATATTCATATAAAGAGCATTTACACTCTCAATACTATTTCTCTAACTTTCTCAGGCATAAAACCGCTGATAAAAATTATTATCTTAAAAAAATTGCGTTGACACTAACTTTGTCACAAGTTTTTAAGATTTTTATTTATCATTTTTATTACAGATTCACTCCAAAACATTTTAAATACATTATATCTTATTTCAGAAGGTAAAATGTTATTTATTCCAAATTTTCAATAACCTCTCTTCCCAAAAAAGTAGGCATTCTGGTGTGGATCTAAAATAGTAGACAGAATTAACGATAAATTTTTTCATATTCAAAAGGCGACTTAAAGTCAAGTTTTGAGTGGATCCGAATTCGATTCTAAAACACCTCAATAAATTCAAAAATCGAGGTTCTCACTTCTTTTCTCGATAAAAAATTGCATTTATGAATCAATTCAGTTTTTAAAGTGGCAAAAAATAAGTAAAACGTCATCGCGCCTCGCATATTAAGAGAAGTTTGCATTTAGTATAATAATTACGTAGAGTTTGGGGTTTATGCAGAGATGTTTAAATTAGGCATTTTTTTTATTGGTATAGAGATATTTGACAATAAAATAAGTTTATCATTCTAGGTAATAGAGTTTTTTTATTTATTAAGTTTATTTATTGATTTTGAAAGTGTTAACTGAAGTGTACTTATCCCGTATCAAGGGGCATCGCTTTAAATTCTTTTGGAGTGAAAGCGGGTTTTCCAGCATGGAGAGATGCAACTAATTTTTTAAAATAATGCCTAGGATTAATTTTATTCAGCTTACAAGACTCTACAAGAGTAAAGAAGATAGCGGTAGTTTTGGCGCCTTGCTTGGAATGCGTGCCGTGCCACGTTTTTCGGCCAATCACTGGATTTCTTAATTGGCGCTCTTGATGGTTATTGTCAATAGGTAAAGCAGAATTTGTTAAAAATAATGTTAACCCTGAATAATTTTTTAAAAAATAATTGCTTGCCGTAACAAGCGTACTTTTAGAGGAAAAATTGTCTTTTTGTAATGTGGCTGTTTTTCGCATGTCTTCAAAGATCGCGTTCATGGCCTCTCTTTTTTCTGTTAACGTACCAATTTCATTTTGTCCTTCTTTTTCAAGTTGATAAATTTTTTGGTAACTTTTGATAAAATATTGAGTTTCTTCTGGAAAACTCTCCTCCGCCTCTTTGAATTTACGGCGACTGTGGGCATTGCAATACACACTGTGTATTTGAGGTTGACAGTTTTGTTCTCGAATTTTGTTACTTTCTTTTACCGCCTTTTCGTAGCCAGAAAACACATCGCTAACCAAGTATTGGCATTGAGATTGTGTTAATAACTCCGATGCCACATCTCCTGAACGGGTATTTCTGATTTCAAAGTAACTGCTCTCGTTATTAGAAAATCCCCATAAATACCAGCTCTTTTTTTCATCCCCTTCAAGCATGCTGTGTGGTGTTTCATCAGCATGCAACACGGGAGAAGAAAGAATTTCTTCTTTTATTTTATCAACGGCTGGTTGCACATAGTCTGCTAATTTATGGGTTGTGCCTATTAAGCTATTAGGTGGTAAGTCAACAAATCCTTCGCGCCCTGCTATTGTGCTGTACCGTTCAATGGGTACCAAATCACAGTATTTTGCCATAGCAACATCGATAATCAGTTCGTCACCATATGCAGAGCCTGGAATAATTCGTGCTGCCGATGGCGCTGTTTTGATATCGCCATGACATTGACTACAACGATATTTATGTCTCCGTTGCCGAACGATATAATAATCCTTTGGCACAACTGTTAAGTATTCGCTGTCTTCTGTCATGCCAGAATCTTCCATTGTGTAACCACAGCAGGAACAATTAGGGTTATCTTTAAATTCAATATGTCTTTCAATGATAGCAGCTTCAGGATATCTTTCCGAAGGCAATAAAGAATAATGCCCTCTTTTTTTCTTAGATTTAGAATTAGGTTCTTGATTATATTTCTTTTCTTGCGGACTTTTTTCTGATTTTTTTCTAAACAATTTACTCTTAAATAAAACAAGTTGCCCTTCGATAATAACAATTTTTTCTTCAAGAATTTTGGTATAGTTCTTTAAGTCCACGATCTCATTTTTTAAACTCATATTCTCATTTTTAATATTAATATTTTCTTTAATAAATTTTTCGTGAAGTTGAATCAACTGCTCTTTCGAGTAGTTCACAAGGTCATTTCGCGTAAGTTGTAGAAATTGATTTTCGCTCATGTGCCTGATTATAATAATTTTTTTTACAAGTTCAAGGCCTTGAGTTTACGCGCAACTTTTTTAATTTCGATAGGACTCTCTATAAATCTTTTCTCTAAATTTGCTCCCTCAAAAAAAAGACTAAACTCCGCTTGAGTCAACACAACTTCTTTTTTATACAAAGGGTTTATTCTGGAAAATAAGCCTTCCTCTAACCTTTTTGCAACAATAACCAGCCCTGTGCCATCGTAATAAAGACACTTGCACGATGTGCGACGTTTATTGATAAATAAAAACAAATGACCCGAAAATGGATCTTTTTTTAGCAATTTTTTTGCTTTGTAAAACAAACCATCATACGACTCTCGCATGTCGGTTGGCTCTTTATAAACATAAATTTTTGTTCTGCGATTGAATGATAACATGAAGTATACTTACTGCTGGTTTTATAAACTCTGACCCGACAATAACCTTTCTTTTTTTACTAAGCGGATTTCTTCAAAAAGTCTAATAAATAATCAATTTGCGTAAATCGAATTATTTTACCATCCGACATCACAATTTCTGCAGCGCTACAAGTATTACTTGATACAAAATCACTTGGCACGTTTATTTCTTGGCTCACCTGTATTTGCTTAAAATCTCCGTCTCCAAAGTAACCTTCGCGCTTTAATTTTTTTGCCTTGCCTATTAATGCCGCCATTTGTGTCTGAGTAAATCCTAACGAAGAATAAAATTCTTTACTACTACTCGTCCAATTCTCCCACGCAATCAAAATTTCATATAACAAATCTTCTGGCACATTTTTTAAATAACCCTTACTCGATAAATAAGTGCTCAGCTTTCTTCTTAATGTAACGTTATCCATTTCTCCCTCCTCTTCCTCTATATGGACTCTGTTACTATCGCAACTTTTTTTACTTTTTAAATGCGCGGAAAGATGAGGTTATACAAAAATAATTCAGAAATAGTGTTATCATAGCAGTTGTCAGCATTGCTCATGATTTGATGAAATTCATGCTGTTTTAATAATTTAATAACAGAGAAACTGGCTTATTGGCTGCCTATATCGCTATGAAAAATAACGCCTTTGCCAGGTTTTCTAAAGCTAATTGCATGTTGAATTGCAGAAGTAACAAGCTCTGAATTTATTTTGTCGGACATAGACCATCCAACAATAGCCCTTGAAAAACAATCTAAAATCAAGCATAAATAAAGCCAACCTTCTTTTGTCGGAACATATTTAATATCAGTAGTCCATAAAGAATTGGTTAAGTAAGCTCTGAAATCTTAGGTAATGAGGTTTGGAAAAACTTTTCGTTTGTGTTTGGAATCGGTCGTTTTCACAAATTGAGGCTTTCTTCTGTCCCGCAATTTCATTTGTCTCATAAGCTTTTCAACCTAATTTTTACCGTAAGCGCTTTACGTCACCCATATTGCAGATGGAATAAAAATAAATTATTTATTCCAGTTCCATGGGAGTAGAGGAGTGTAATCAGGCTAAGGTGATTTTTTGAGTAGAGTGATATTTAAGAATAAATCATTGAGATATTCTTCAACGTGGAGATCGTGATCTTTTGCAGTGGCAATCAGAGAGTATAAAATGGCGCTGGCTTGGGCTCCACGTGTGGAATACGAGAACAACCAATTTTTTCTGCCAATGGCAAAGGGTCGGATGGCATTTTCGACTTTGTTATTTGATAAAGCAATAAGTCCATTACCTAGAAAATGCAAAAGGTGCGGCCATTCATTGGAAATATAACCAAAGGCATCACCAAGTTTTGAACGAGGCAAGACCTTATTGACGTTTTCATCAATAAGTTTACGAATATTTTGAATAATAGGAGTTGCTTTTTCAAGGCGCATATTCTGTTTTTCAAGAGCAGATAAAGATTCAATCTCTTTTTCCAAGAGAGATTGAATTTCGGTTAAAAATAATTCGGCTAAGGATTTGCCAGCAGGGGCGCCCTCTTTAAAGGCACTTTCAAACTTTCTGCGAACATGAGCCCAACAGGCAACCCGAGTCACACTCAGTTGGGAGCACACTTGGCTGTAGCCATCGTAGCCGTCCACGTGCAAGAATCCTTTGTAAGACTTTAAGAAATCTAACGCAGAGGCTTGCGAACGATCAGGGTAAAACTGAAACACCGACGCAGGATGTGCGTCTTTTGCAGAAGCCAGAACCCACATGTAACTTTTAGAAGTGGGTTTTTTATTTGTACCAGCAAGAACTTGCACATGGGTTTCATCGCAGTGAATAACGGGTTGGGATAAAATATAACGTTTAATTTCTGCAACAAGGGGAGCCACAGCCTCTGCACATGCCATCATCCAGCGTGCTAAAAGTCACTCTTGGAATTTCAATGTTTTTTTGTTGAAACAGAACTTCTTGTCTGTAAAGCGGCAACGCAGTAGGAAAAGTACTGCGTGAAGAGTTGTCATCAGAAAATAATGTATTTTTTGTTTTGTTATTATTTTTAGAGTTTTTATTCTTGTGGTTATTAAGGGGCAGCGGTTTCATTTCCTAGAGTAAGATTTTGATCATGTTTAAGTAAATTTTCTGCTTCATTAAATAATGTGCCTTCGGGTGACATAAATTCGTATTTAACATATTTTTCCGAACGTTGAGAAAAGGCAATTCTAGAAAGTGTGTTCACAACTTCTTTTAATCGATTAATTTCATTAAAAGCAGCAACAAAATAGCTTTTAAACTCATCAGGCAAATTTTTAGGAAAACCAATTTTTTCCATAAATATCCTTGCAATTAAAGATAAAGTTTATTTACCAAGTAAAAAATATATTGTCAATAAATTTAGGCTTAAAAAATAATATTTTTTTATGAATGTTTATCTTTAAAATTATGTTTTATATGTTAGCTAATTATAGAATAATGCAATTCTTGGTGAGGCTTTAATTTCCAAGGATTAACTCCAGAAAGAATCCAATAAAATTGTTCTTGTGCAACAATAAGTTTAGAACATTGATTATTTTTAGGCCAATGAAATTGATTTTTTTAGAATGCTTTAGACCACATGGCAAAACCTGTTTTATTCCAGTACACAGCTCTTATATTTTTTCGATTTTTATTGGTAAATATAAATAAAGTACCAGAAAATGGTTCTTCTTGCAGTTCGTGTTTAATTAAATTCACAAGGCCATAAATCCCTTTTCTAAAATCCACGGGTTGCAAACACAAATAAATATTTAAAAAATCACGAAAACCCTTCATTGCAATTCCTTAATAAAAGAAGACAACCAGTTAGGAGATATTATACTTGGAACTTTAACAACAATTCCTGCGTTTATTTCAATTTTAATTTCACTATGGTCTAAAATTTTATTATTAATAAAATTATCTTTTGTTTCATATTCATGTTGTACTATGTGATCACAATCTTGCTTTATTGTGACAGAAATAAAATTAAAATTACTTTTTTCTTTATTTAACTTTATCCACTTATACAAAGCATTTTCTGAAATTTTATACTGCTGGCAAAATTTTGTTTTCGATAACCCTGAACTTGGATAATGTTTTAATATCCGCCGAATCTATTCTGGGGTGCGTCGCAAGCTTTTTTTAATCACAACTAAACTCCTTTCGTTTCAAAAAAGAAGTCTTAATTTAATTTCATTCTAATGTTTAGATGGGGAAGTTGAGGCGTTACGTTTATTGTGATGTTATTGGCGCGAAGACGGCGAAATACGAGCTGAAACAACTTTAAGTGCAGCACAAACTAAAGGCAACAAAGCGCGAACTATATGGTTTACTGAAAAAGCACGTGTTGAATTGGCGGCGTATATAGCAACGCATAAAGTAAAAAATCCAACACAGTTGATGTTTTACACGCAACGTTGCGAGGGCGTTACAGCAAACACGTTGACGCACATAGTCAACGGCATTTACAAAAACGCGTGCATTAGTGGCGCAACGTCGCACAGTGGCAGACGCACGGGACTTACGAATTGAGAGAGAGGCGTAGAGGTGAGCACGCTTATAGCAATTGCGGATCACGCAAATATGTCAACAACACAGCGTTACATTGATATGCGCCCAAGCGTTATACGTGCGGCTGTGGAGTTGGTTTAATTTATTTATTTTGGGTCAAATCTTAGCCAAGTCATTAGTTGTCCGCGACCTTCAGAGCAAATAAGCCATCTATCATTATCATGTAATTTATTTAACTCAGGGAAAATCGAAAGGTCACGAGAACCCATGGTTAGTTCTGTTACAACATGAGTTAAGGTTGAATCATTTTTAATTTTCAGAAGTTTTTCTTCGCCATCTTCGAAAAACCAATCATGTAACTCAATGAATATTATTGATCTGTTGAATGCGTTAAAGGTTTCTTTGCCTATCAATTCAAACTCTGCTCCCTCAATATCAATGAACAAGACTGTATTTGAAAGGGTAAATGAAGAAAGTTCGTGATAAAAATTATTTTTTGCTATGCCTCTAATTTCAACTTTATGTAGAACGTTATTGAGTTGGGCATTATCTTTTATTGTCTGCCTTCCTTCTTCACTAATCTCATAGCAAATTGATTTTTCAAATAAGTTATTTACTAACACTCCAATTCCATAGTATCCATCAGCTGCACCTAAATCAATAAAAGTATTAAATTTTTTTGGAATATTTTGTAATGAATCAAGCACCTCTTTTTCATAAAGTCCCAGTAACATGGAGCCTCTGTCTGTTAAGCCCCACCAAGTTTTGGTTGATAGTTTTAGTCCCTTAAAAGGTCCATATCGAACGGTGGATTTGAAAAGCTCGTCCAATTGTTTTGAAATTTCAATTCTTCGTTTTTGAATTGCGTCAAATTTTCTTACTCTAAGCATACATGTAATCCAAAAAATAGCTTGTTTAGTAGCTACCAAGTAGCCATCTTTTTTTGCTAAGCTTAGATATTTGGCGTAGATACTTTTATGTTCATTCGCATTCATAGCTCGTCCAATTTAGTTGTTTGGTGTGGATCTAAAATAGTAGACAGAATTAACGATAAATTTTTTCATATTCAAAAGGCGACTTAAAGTCAAGTTTTGAGTGGATCCGAATTCGATTCTAAAACACCTCAATAAATTCAAAAATCGAGGTTCTCACTTCTTTTCTCGATAAAAAATTGCATTTATGAATCAATTCAGTTTTTAAAGTGGCAAAAAATAATTCAGAAATAGTGTTATCATAGCAGTTGTCAGCATTGCTCATGATTTGATGAAATTCATGCTGTTTTAATAATTTAATAACAGAGGAACTGGCGTATTGGCTGCCTCTATCGCTTTGAAAAATCACACCTTTGCCAGGTTTTCTAAAGCTGATTGCATGTTGAATTGCAAACGTAACAAGATCAGAATTTATTTTGTCGGACATCGACCATCCAACAATAGCCCTCGAAAAACAGTCTAAAACCACGCATAAATAAATCTAACTTTCTTTTGTGGGGACGTTGGTAATATCAGTAGTCCATAAAGAATTGGTTAAGTAATACTATTTCCACTTGCTTTTTCTAAAAATAGATTACAATTAAATTTGAACAAAAATAGTGCACTTAATTTTTATAGAAAAAAAATGCTGAGTTTAAACTAAACCGACTTTTAACAAAAGGAAACGCACATGATCTTAAGCTACACAATTCGATTGAAGAATTAAAGATATTAATGAAAAAATCTTCAAGAAGAGAAATAATTTTTAGAATTCAGATGATAATTATGAGAGCCAAAGGAGAAAAGATACCGAGTTTTTTATCTATTTCTAAAAAAACTATTATTTTATGGTTAAATAAATATTCATTAGAAAGTTTTTCAGGGCTAAATAATATGGTTCAAAAAGGAAGGAAAAAAAATTAACAGATAGTAACGTTATAGAACTAAAAAAACCATTAAAAAATCGAGTATACTTGATAATAATAAAAAATATACAAATGGAAGAATGATTTTAGAATTGATTCAAAAAATATTTTCTAAAAAATTTAGTAATAGTGGATTATCAAATACCATTTTTAGGAAAAATATAATTTTAGACTTTCTACCTCCGTATAGCCCACAACTCAATCCTATAGAGCGGGTATGGCAGTTTTTAAAAAGAAATTATTTATCATTCAAATTATACGAAAAAATAGAAGATATTATCCTTGCAGGAAGCAAAGTTTGTAACAATTTAACTAATGAAATCATAAAATCTATCGGTTTTTTGCAACTCGAAAAATTCAAGGTGATAAAAACTTAGTGGAAGGCGTATCAGATTGTCTACTATTTTAGTACCATTTTAATTTTACCCGAGTACTTTATCGATAATTTATAAATATATTGATGCCAAACTCAGAAAATAGGTAGGGAATAAATATATAAAGCTGCGTGGACATAAAATAATGTGTACAAAATGGATAGAGTCCTTTGCAAAACAACGACTTAAACTGTTTTATCACTGGAATAGAAAAGTATTAACTATTGGGCAATGGGAACGGAGTGAATCGAGAGGTTCATGATCATGGTCTGCGAGGAGGTTGGAGATGAAATTCCTCTGGTCTAATCTCCTTCTGTTTAACTGAATCCAGCGGTATTCAATTCGCATCAAAAGTTTGATCTACTAAAGGCCTTATTGTTCTTGTTTTCGGACGATTTGCTGCCTATCTGTTTAAATACTTGTTCAAATTATAATTGATGTTTTTAACCATTAACTGGCATCTATAATATATTTAGAATTTTTTATATTTAAAAAATTTTTATCAAAATTAAAATTTTTCTTAAAAAAAAATATTTTGTAAAAAATTTAAAATGTAAAAAACTTTACAAAAGAAAAATTCAAATTAAGTTATTCTAAAGAATACTGATGTATGTTAATTGATTCACAAGATTTATCAAGAATTAGCTTAGCATTATTTTTATGTGCAAGTGAAAAAACTGCTGCATATTGAAACATCTGATTTCCTAAACCACCCATCAACTTTACAACAACTATCATACATTACCCTTTAACTTATTTTTTAAAGAAATAAGCTTTATATAAAAATGAAAGAAAATTCTCTTATATAAAAATTTAAAAGAAAAATTAAAACTGATTAATAAAAAAAACAAAGTAATAATTTTTTTAAATTTTATTGCAAATAAAATATCAAGAGTATTTAAGTATTTAATTGAACTAATAACTTCTATGTCGCTTATTTTCCATATATTTTTTGCTTCGTTAACTAATTTATTAATAAGAAATTTACTGTCTTTAAATGTCACTTTTACTTGGGATATTTTCATAAAAAAATCTATCTCATTATTATTTAAATTTATTACATTTTGTAAAAAATTTTTTTGACATTCTTGAGTACTTACTATTAGTTTTTCTCTTAATTTTAGAGATAAATTATTTTTATGAGAACGATACATTAAAAGACAGTCAGGAATTCTTTTAATTCTGTAATATTTTATAATATCAAACCAAAATTGATAGTCTTCTGCGACGACGTTTTTGTAACATAGATGTTTTTCTAGAATTTCTTTTCTTCTAAACATAACACTAGGATGTGCAACTCCATTTTCAAAAATCTGTCTCACTTCTAGAGGAACATTTTCGAGTTCTAAATACATTTTATTTATTATTATTTTTGAATCCTCATCTATAATAATAGCATTAGTTGAACATAAAACATAATCAGGATTATTATTTAAAAAATCCACTTGAATTTCCAACCTTTTTGGTAGCGAAATATCATCCGTATCCATTCTTGCTATATATTCGCCTTTAGCTAGATTAAGCCCTGTGTTTAACGCTCCTGAAATTTTTTTTCCATTGTTTTTTATGATTTTAACTCTATTGTCTTTAAGAGAATAATTTTGCAAAATATCCAGAGACGAATCAGAAGAATCATCATAAATACATATTAATTCAAAATTAATATAAGTTTGGCGTAGCACACTTTCAATCGCAGAAACCAAATATTTCTCAGAGTTATATACAGGCACAATTACAGATACTAATTGTTTTTTTTCCATTTATTTTTTAGTTCCTAAGACAATGAGAATTGATTTACTTTTGAAATAAACTGAGCTAATGAGTGCATTAATATTTGATGAGCGTCTTCAACAATTCCATAATTATTTAAGGGTATATGCAAATTTATTTTAGTAATTTTAGATAATTTTCCGCCAGAAAATCCTGTTAAACTAATTGTTGTTAGTCCGTTATCGTTAGCCCATTCTGCAGCTCTAATTACATTTTCACTATTACCTGAACTAGAAATTAAAATTACAATATCATCTTTATTTGATAACATTTCTAACTGTTGTAAAAAAATTTGATCATAACCAAAATCATTTGCAATAGCTGTTAAAATTGCCGAATTTGAACTTAAAGAGTTTGTTTTTAGCGATTTTTTACTTGTAAATCTTGTACCTTTAGTAAAATCACAGCACAAGTGATCAGCAATTGCTGCCGAACCGCCATTGCCTGCAACCCAAATACGTTTATTATATCGTCTCGCATCTTGTAATAAATCAAAAACTTTATTTAAGTCGCTAGCAGAAACTTTTTCTAATGCATTACTTAATTCTTTTTTATATTCCAATAAATAATCATAAATAGTATCTGCGTTAAACAACTTATTTTTTGAGCTTGGATCAACAAAACTCATTTTTTAAAACTCCTAGTGTACAAAAATTATTTGAGAACCCTGTGATTCGTATTTAAAGTCAATTTCTTTTAAGTTTGGTAGAGCATTTTTAATAGCTTCATGTTTTTCTTTAGGAGCATAAAACATTAAAAAACCGCCAGAACCTGCACCTAAAATTTTTCCTCCGGTTGCGCCATTTTTCATTGCTAGTTCATACCACCTATCAATATCTGAACTACTAATAAATCCAAGTATTTGCTTTTTTAACATCCAGTTTACATGTAATATTTCACCAAAAGAAGTTAAATTATTATTTTCCAATTCACGTTTTAAATCATACGCCATAGTTGACATTTGTTTAAGTAACTCTTTTTTATTTACTTCATTTTGAATTACATTTTGTTGCTTTTCTAACAAAGCAGATGCACTTCTTGAAATTCCTGTATAAAACACTATCACATTTTCAAAAAGATTTTTTATTGTTTCTTTAGAACAAATAATTTTTTCTACAAATACTGAATCATCTTGATTAAACTGTATAAAATTAAGTCCACCAAAAGCTGCTGCATATTGATCTTGTTTGCCAATTGGTTCTTGGCAAATATCAATTTCAACTTTACAAGCATGTTCTGCTAAATACTGAGCAGATACGGCTTTAGATCTAAAAGTATTTAAAGCATGGAGCAAAGCTACCGTAAATGAACTTGAAGAACCTAAACCACTTCCTTTAGATGGAATGTCTGCTATTGAAGTAATTTCCATGCCTCCCTGAAACTCTAGCAGTTTTAAAACTTCTCTTACAATTTTATGTTCAATTTGGTTTATATTTTCTACTTCTTCAGTTTTTGAGTAACTAACACGAATATGATCATCAAATTTTTTATTAACTGTTACATATACGTATTTATTTATAGCAGTAGAGACAACAGCTCCTCCAAATTCTTTATAAAATATTGGAAGGTCTGATCCTCCTCCTACAAAACTCATTCTAAGTGGAGTTCTTGCAATAATCATAATTTAGATGATCTCCTAAAGTTATTATTTTGTCCGCTACATTTTTATACTTTTCAATAATTACATACTCATCTATAATTCTTTGAGAATAAATATCTAAAAACTGTTTTTCAGTTCTACCTCTAAGCAAGTATTCTTTTTTTATTCTCTCCTTTCTAGATTCTTCAGGAGTATCAATATAAATTTTAAATTCAGAATTTTTAAAATCATCTTTTAACATTAAAGCAATTATACCTTCAAAAATTACAATATCATTTTTCTTAACTTCAATTTTTTGTGTCATATCTTTTACAATTGAAGAGTGGGATCTATTATATATTGGTGCTTCAATAACAATATCCGAAGAACGATTAACAATTTTATCAATTATATTTTTAATTTCTTCAAAATTATATCTTCCATATAATCCTTCAGATAAATTTCTGTCCTGTTCGCTAATTAACCAATTATCAAGATTAATTATACTAGATTCTTTATTATTTTCTAATAATAAATTTTTAATCAGAGAAGCAATAGTTGATTTTCCTGAGCGAGATTGACCACCAATTAATATCACACATGATTGATTAAAATCTTGAATAATTGGCAATAATCTTTCATTAATAATTTCATAATCATTAACAATAAAATTTACAGCTTCGTCTAAACTATAAAACTCAAAATCAGCTTTAGCTGGAAAACGGTAATCTTCGCCCTTTTCTCCTGTACGCACTAAGACTGACTTTATTTTCATTCTTTTAGCACATTCAATATCAACTGTTGTGTCTCCAATAAACCAAGATTTATTTTTTTCAATATTAAGGTCTTTTACAGCTTTTTCTAACATTCCTGTTTCTGGTTTTCGACAATTACATCTTATCTTGTACTCAGCAATCTCGCCTTTAAAGCCTTTATCAGGATGATGCGGACAAAAATAAATTCTATCTAAATAAGCACCTTCTTTGCCCAGTAAAGTTTCAAGCTTCCAATGTATTTTTTTTAATTCTTCTTCAGAACACATTCCCTTTGCGATAACGGGCTGATTCGTTGCAAGAATAGCTAAATACTTTGATTTATTAATTTTCTTGATCGCACTAGGCACATTAGGAATTAACGTTAATTGATCTTGATTTATAATATGACCTTTATGTTCGTTTAATGTACCATCTCTATCTAAAAAAATAGCAGAATTCTTTAAACTAAAAGATTTATTTAAATGCAAACAATATTTAATATCTTCTTCAACCTGTTTGTATCTCTCTGGAGTGCCCATGTCTTTTATATATTCTGGACTGTTATATGCAAATAATTTTATATTGTTGAATAAAAATTTTGGAAATAAATCTTTACAAATATCTGATTTATAAATGGGTTGAATAAATTTTTCTAAAGAATGCTTTTTCACAATATATAAAGCTGCGTTAACAAGATTTGGCAAAACCATTTTTTCTGAACGAGGATAAGAGTGAATATTAGTAACTTTGTTATCATCATCAACTTCTAGAATATCAGAATCATGAGGGTGAGAATTAGGATGCACAAAAATTGAAACATCAGCATTTTTTTCTATATGAAAATCAATGAAATATTTTAAATTTACAGATAAAAAAACATCCGAGTAAAGTACAAGAAACGTATGATCAAGTAACTCATAAGCAGAAAGTAGAGACCCTGCTGTACCAAGAGGCTCTGCTTCTGTTTTGTAAATAACAGATACTGCCATATGTGCGCCATCTTTAATATTACTCTCAATTTTTTCTGCTAAAAAACCTGTTAAAACAATTATTTCTGTGATACCATATTTTTTTAACAATTCTATTTGATAATGGATCAATGGTTTGCCGTTAATTAGCATTAAAGCTTTTGGTAAACCATCAGCAATTTTCCAAATCCGACTTCCTTTTCCTCCAGCTAAAATTACAGCTTGCTTCATATTTTATCCTATTTCACAAATAATTTCTTTAATTGCTTTTTCAACAGCTTGATTAGAAGTCAAACAAGGAAACCATCCTAAATCATTTATTTTCTTTGTAGAAAAACTAAATTTTGGCACATCTCCTACCCAACCTTTTTTTTCTTGACCATATATTATTTTTGCATCAGAATTTAGACATTTCAATAATAAATTTGCAATTTCTTTAACCTTTGTTGAAGAATCTGAAACACCTAAATTAAAATAATTTAAATTATTTAAAGCCTTTGAACGTGCAAAAAGCATTGCGTTAATAAGCTCTGATACATGCAAGTATTGTTTACACTGAAAGCCGTCACCCAATACATTTAATACACTTGGGTTTAATTTCAATTTATTTAAAAAATCATAAATTATACCATGCGTAGCTCTGGATCCTACAACATTTGGAAACCTAAAAATCCATGATTTTTCTAAAAAACTTTCTACCGCAGCTGAAATAATTGCTTCAGATGCAAGTTTCATAGCTCCGTAGTTTGAAATTGGAAAAAGCGGGCCGATATCTTCAGAAATTAACAAATCTCCTTTATCTCCATAAATGGCAGAACTTGAAGCAAATATAAAGTTTTTAATATTTTTTTTATTACAAATTTTTAAAATATTATGAGTTGTTAGAAAAGTATTTCTTAAATCTATTTCAGGATTTGTAACACCGCTTGAAATATCTGAATTAGCAGCTAAATGCCATACTTCTAAAATTTCTTTACTATCTAAACATTTTAAAAATTCATCACACTCAGTTATTAAATCTAATTTAAAAAATTCGAAGTTTTCCTTAGCCAACAAATGAGAAATATTCTTTTTGCTACCTAAAGAATAATTATCGATACCAATAACTTTAGTTCCTAATTCTAACAATCTTTCTGCAAGATGACTTCCAATAAACCCCGCAACCCCTGTAATTATTACATATTTATCTTTATAAATATTATTTAACATTAATTCTGAACCCCTACTTAGTAAATCATCTTTCTGAGTTTAAAAAAAATTTATTATTGTTTCATTTTCCTATTAAACTTTTATTCTTATCGATAAACGTTTATGTTGTGTAAAATCTTTCAGCTTGATTATATTTATGACATGCTATAATTGCAAAGAATGCTCGAATTTGCAGCTTTTAAAGATTATAAAATGATAAAGCATAACCCTAGTATAATCAAATTTCTATAGGAGAGACACCACCATGAGTCATCCCAAAGTTTAACCTCCTCGCTAGACTACTTCTAAAAAAAGATTACATAGCACATGGAATAAAGCTTAGAACAAGTAACTTTAATACACAAAGTGTAGATCATATTTTTACTGATAAACACAAGCATAATGCAAAGTTTTTTTACATTATGCCGATCTGACTGATAGCAGCAACTTAATTCTCATTATTCAAGATGTTCAACCCTATGAAATTTATAACTTGGCTGAGCAAAGTTATAAAATAGTACCAAATTAGGACAATCTGGTCTAGGTTCTGAAATGAGGAATAAAAAAAGAATGTTTTTTCCGACGAATTCAAAAGAAACGCGGTCAAACCAGTAAAGTCCGTAAAATCCTCAGGTTCGTGATCAAGGACAAAACAATTTCTTTTACGGGATCATGAAACTGGCTGGCAAAATTCATAATATTGAAGCAACAGAAAAAGGGGGGGGGCTATGACCAATGGAATTTAAATCATACGAAAAGTCTCGAGTACTTTTGTTAGCTCAGTATGGCTCTGTCGGCGGAACGCGAACATATACGATGAAATTAATTAATTTTTATGTAATAAATGGTTTTGATTTAACTGTCGTTGGTTATGGATCACGCAATGATCCTGATATGGCTCATTATTGCAAGCAACGCAATATCCCGTTATTTCATTATGATGATGTACTTAATTTTTCAGGAAAATTCAAAAGGCAGCCTTTTAGAGTATTTCAGGAAAGAAAAATGCTTAAACAGTTTGTATGCTCGTTGCAACCTAAAATTATAGTCGCTTCAGTTGGTGATCCTGGTCTTTTCTTGGGTCATATGAACTTGATAGACAATAGCATTTATATTTTGCATACCTCTCCTGAGTACGGTTCAGGTTACTCTGTATGGAGGAGATGTATAACCCGCAAACTAATACGCTTAATATTAGTTCCCAGAAAGTGCTGTTTCGTAACAGTATCTCAGTACGCAAGTAGAAAAATGCTTGATAATTGGGGTTTAAGTGGATCAAGACAAGCTCGAGTAATTTATAATTGCTCAGAGGAAATCGTTGCTCTTTCTAGTACGTTAAATAAATCAGTCAAAGTTCTAACCGTTGGGCACGTAGTTGATTACAAAAATCCGCTATTTTGGATTGAGATTGCTAGGCATGTTCTCACACAAATACCAGATATCAAATTCACTTGGATTGGCCCAGGCTCACTACTTGATGCCTGCAGAGAGCATGTTAAAGACCTCCGCCTTGAAAAAAATATAGAATTTATTGGAGCTCTCAAAGATTTAAATAGCTTTTATGCCGAATCCGATATCTATTTACAGCCTAGTAAAATTGAAAGCTTAGGCATCTCTGTTCTTGATGCCATGCGTCATGGCATACCTAGCGTTGTATCCAATAGGGGAGGTTTGCCCGAGGTTGTGCAAGACTCAATCTCAGGTTTTGTTTTAGACTTGGACGAAGGCGCAGAAAAATTTGCACAACGCATCGTCAATCTCGCCAAAGATCAAGAGAGTCGAATGAGAATGGGCCTAGCTGCACAAAACACCTATTCAGAAAAGTTTTCTCCTACACGTTGGGAGATAGAAATGTTAACCATGCACGCCGAAATTCTTCGCTAGCTTATTTATAACCCTAGATATCTATTTTAGAGTAGAATTTTTTTGAAGACGTATAATATAAAAACATTATGATTTATCAATTGATTCAACAATTTTATTAAAAGATTTTGTATATGCTTCTGTTCCAAATAATTTAGAAACTTCAAGTGACTTTTCATGAAAGCTATAAAGTTTTTTATTTAAGTCTAGTGATTCAATTTCTAGCATTAATTTTGCAAGCTTAGTTGAATTATTATTTGTCATTAAAAATCCATTTTTTCCTTCAATTAAAAGATCTTCATATGCACCTACTGTTTTAGTTAAAATAATAGGAAGTCCACAACACGTTGCCTCATGTACCACAGTTGCCCAATGATCATCTCGAGAAGGAAAAATAAAACATTTTGAATTATTCATTTCACTAGATAATTCATTTGGTTGTAGAAATTCAGAATATTCTATTTCATACGGAAGATTTCCAAACTTGCTATTCCAACCCACACCACCGATAATTTTTAATCCCCAACTCCCTTTACTAGACTTATATTCTTTAAATGCTTTTAATAGTATATCTATACCTTTTCTATGTATTAGTTGGCCTACAAAAATAAATTGATTTTTTCTTTTGTTAAAATTTACTTTACTAAAGAAAATAGTTTCATCGCAACCATATAGACCTTTAAAAATATTATTATTAGCAACACCTAAAAATCTCATTAAATTAAATGCTGAATTACCTGGTACAAAAACAAAATCAAAAACTTTTTTAAAAAATATTCTATAATAAAAAAAACCTATTATTTGCCTAATATTAAATTTAAATCTATTATCAACAGAAACACATACTTTAGTACCATTTTTTTTCATTAACTTATCAAATTTTACCCATCCCTTCCAACACCAACCAGTATGTATAATTAAATCTATATCAGTGAACTCATCTTTTTTACGCCAAATATCATTCGGATGTTCTAACCAAATAATTTTTTTTCCTATTCTTTCTTCAAAGCTCTCAAATGGCACATTAGGCTTAGTTGCGATAAATACTAAATTATCTCCATATATGCTGACTACTTTTTTTGTAATTAACGCGCATGAAGGCAAACCTTCCCAAAACAACAAAATTTTTTTTTCCTTAACCATAGTGATTGCCTATATTATAATATTTCCAACCAAGATCTTTTAAATTAAAATGAGCAAATATATTTCTTCCATCAAATATTGTTTTTTCCTTTAATAATTTTTCAATCTTATCAAAATCTGGATTTTTATATATTTCCCAATCCGTAGCAATTATTAAAGCATCAGCATTTTCAAGAGTTTGGTACATATCTTCGCATGCTGAAACTTGTTGAACGTTTGAAAGACAATGATCTACAAATTTTAAAGCTTTAGGGTCATTCACATTAACATATGCACCTGCATTAGTTAACATATTTATTAAATATGCTGCTGGAGATTCTCTAACATCATCAGTATTTGCTTTAAATGCCAATCCCCATAAACACAAAACTTTATTCTTAATATCATTATTAAAGTGAGTTAATATTTTATTAAAAAATAGTTTTCTTTGATTTTGATTTACCTTTTCAACTGCGGTTAAAATCTTAGATGTTAACTTATTTTCTTTCATGGAACTTATTAATGCTTTAATATCTTTTGGAAAACAGCTACCTCCATAACCAAGACCACATTGTAAAAACTCTGTACCAATTCTTTTATCTAAACCCATACCATTTTTAACATGATCTATATTTGCACCTAAAACTTCACAAAAAGAAGCTAGCTCATTCATAAAGCTGATTCTTAATGCAAGCATTGAATTTGATGCATATTTAGTTAATTCCGCAGACTTTAAATCCATAAATAGAATTGGATGATCATTTAATATTAATTTTTCATACAATTGTAAAATTAATTCCTTTGATTTATTATTTTCTAAACCAATCACAATTCTATCTGGATACATAAAATCATTGATTGCAAATCCTTCTCTTAAAAACTCTGGATTAAAAACAATATCAATTGTTACATTATTAATATTTCTTTTCTCTAATTCTTTTTCAATTTTATTTTTAATAAGTAAATTAGTTCCTACAGGTACCGTTGATTTGATAATTACAACTTTATCATTTTCTATGTTTTGTCCAATAAGCTCTGCTACTGCTACAACATGTTTTAAATCAGAAGAACCATCTTCATTTGAAGGAGTTCCAACAGCAATGAGTATTACAGGATTATTTTTAATTGAAGCAATTAAATCATTAGAAAAATCTAATCTTTCCAACATCATATTATTTTTTATTAAATCACTCAAACCTGGTTCATATATTGGAATTTCATATTTTTTTAATAATTTAATTTTAACTACATCTTTGTCAATACAAATAACTTTATGCCCTAGTTCAGCAAAACACGCGGCGCTTACCAAGCCTACATAACCAGCACCAATTACACATAAATCCATTAGTTAAACCTTTCCTTAAAATCTAATATCATGCTTGAAATCCCATCTTCAAGAGTAACCTCAGGAGACCAATTTAAAAGCATTTTTGCTTTTGAAATATCGGGCATGCGTTGCTTTGGGTCGTCTGCTGGTAAAGGGTTAAAAACAATTTTAAGATTAGAACCAATTAACTTAATTACTAATTTAGCAATATCTATAACTTTTAATTCAAGCTGACCTCCCAAATTTATAGGAAAGTTTATATTTGAATTCATAAGCTTAATTAAACCATTAATAAGATCTGTACAATAACAAAGAGAACGAGTTTGTTCTCCATCACCATAAACAGTAAGATCTTGTTTTTTTAAGCCTTGAATAATAAAATTAGTCAATAATCTACCATCTTGGGAAAACATTCTTGGTCCATAAGTGTTAAATATTCTAGCAATTTTAACATCAACCTTCATTTGTAAATAAATAAAACCCAATGTTTCCATTGCTCTTTTGCCTTCGTCATAGCACGCTCTTATTCCGTAAGTATTAACATTTCCTTTATAGTCTTCTGATTGAGGATGAACTAGGGGGTCTCCATAAACTTCACTCGTTGAAGCAAGCAAAATTTTTGCATTATATAATTTAGCAAGTTCAAGCATATTTTTTGAACCGAGATAACAGATATCTAAAGTATTAAGTGGATTTTTTTGATAAATTGGCGGAGATGCTGGGCATGCTAAGTGAAAAATTTGATCAACATTAGTTTCACCCAAGAAACTAAGAATTTCATTAAAATTTAACACATCAATTTCTTTAAATATAAATTTTTTTGGAAACTTTCTTTGTAATAGTAATATATTTTCTTTTTGACCACTCAAAAAATTATCTATACTATAAACTGTGTTATTGTTCATTAATAATTCATGTGCAACATGATATCCTATAAAGCCTGCGCCGCCTGTAATTAAAATGTTCATTGTAAAATTTCCATATTTAAAAAATTAATTCAAAAATAATATCTTAGAAAGTTATTGCAAAATCTATAATAATAGATCCGATTTGTTAAATAATTTTTGCAAAAACGATCTTAAGAAAGGAGCTAGCAGTAAAATGACTGATCCAACTCATCACTGTATACTTTACTATCTGCAACTTCTTTTCTCAAATATATTTACATCTTTTTCAAAAATAAGCCCTAACTAAAAATTCTTGTTCATAAACCATAAATATTACATAAACAACTGATTTATTCACTGTCATTTTTATGGAATATATTTTTGTATTTATCACTACAAAAAACAAGTAATTTTTGCTCTACAGCGCCTAAATTCCAATTTAATAGAGAAGAATTAATCATTAAAACATCTTTTTTTGAGAAAGGTCTTGTAATTTCTGGACTATCATGAAAATTAAAAACAATAATAGGTTTATTTAAAGCTCCTGCAAGATGTGCAACAGCGCTATCCATTGAAATACAGAATAATGATTTTTTAATTAAAGCTGCTAAATGCAATAATGATTTTTGAAAAAAAATCACGGCATTAATATCCTCTTTAGACAACTTAGCTTTAATTTCGGTAATATAATTATAATCACTCGGACCATAGGCAAAAATAACTTTTAAATTTTTATTTTTAACTAATAAAAATACTCTATATAGGTAATCAATAGATAACATTCTTTTAATATTACTAGCACAAGGATGAATCACAACAAACTTATTTTCTTGTAAGTCATTGCTTTTTAAATAAGTCAGAATATCATTTTCATGCTGATTTGAAACAGGAATTAATGGGATAAATCTTTCATCATTTGCAGTAACTGCTAAAGCAATTTTACGCCGAATCTCAAAAAGATTTTCTTTTACATTATCAATTTTTACTTGTTTATTAATAAAAACATTTCCACCTGTAAATAAAGGAGAAAATCTAAATTTTGCGTTTATAAGCCATAATACAAAACAATTTCGCCAATCTCCTCGAGTTTCAATAGCTATATCATATTTTTGCTTACGAATTAGCATTATTTTTTTAAAAAAATTAAAAATATTTTTTAAAGAATAATCATAGGTAGACCATGGAGTTTTAACTATATATTTTTTATCAACAAGAGAATCACTATAAATATATTTTGACCATTCGTTAGCCAAAGAATCAATTTTTGCATTTGGAAAATTATATTTTAAGTTATTCATTAATGCTGTAGTCATTATATTATCACCAATTAAATAACAATCGTTAACAAGAATTTTTTGTATACTATTTTTTTCTATGTTATAGTTTTTCTTTCGAATAAATGGAAATAAAACAAAATCTATAATTTTACCTATAATTTTAAGACTTTGTTTAAAATATATATACTTATACGGAAGAAAATTTTTTGGTAAGAAAAATTGTTTGATTTTTAGAAATGGCTTAAAGAAAATTATTAAAAAGAATAAAAAAACTTTGTTTTTCTTTAATGCTAAAGCTGATTCTATATTTCCTTTTAAGTACGACCTTATAGAATTATTACTCACCCCCCCTTCTTTCATTACAACTGTTACTTTAGGAATATATTTGATCATTTTTTTATTAGTATTTTTTAAAAAACGAATCATCAATTCATAATCAGCAGCTATTTTAAATTTTATATCAAAAAACCCAAAATTATTGTAAAGTTCTTTTCTAGCATAAAACGTAGGATGCGGAGGCGACCAACCCAAATGGAGTTTAACTTGTTTAAATTCGGAAATTTTCCAGTATCTTTTTGGAATAAAAGCGTTATCTCTTTGAACAAACATCACATCGCTATATACTATTTCACAATTAAATTCTAGAAATTTTTGAGAAATTTCTTTAATAACATTATTATCAGCAAACACATCATCAGAATTAATAAAGCCAATAATATCACCTGTCGCTAATTTTAGACCTTTATTCATAGCAAAATAAATGCCATTATCTTTTTCAGAAACTAGTTTTGAGATTTTATTTTCATAATTTTTAATAATATTAATTGTCTTATCAGTAGATCCTCCATCAATTATAATATATTCAATATTTTGATAATCTTGATTTACTACAGATAACAAAGTATCTTCAATAGTTTTTTCTGAGTTATAACAAACAGTAATTAAAGTAATTTTTATATTAGTCATGATTTTTCCAAACTCCAACTACTTCACACTCTCTCTAAAACTATAAATAGTTTTAGTTAACAATTCTTTAAAATTATTAGAATTATTCCAACCAAAATTTTTAATCACCGAATTATCCATAATTTTTCTTAGCGTTCCATTAGGTTTTGTTACGTCAAAAATTATATTTCCTTCAAATCCAACAATTTCTGCTATTAAGTAAGCTAAAATTTTAATACTAATTTCTATTCCCGAACCCGCATTGATATGACTTATATTATTTTTTCCTAAATCTGATTCTTCAAAATCATCGTAAGAAACTTTAGAAGACAAAAATAAAATTGCATCCGCCAATTCTTCAGAATGCATAAATTCTCTTAAAGGAGAGCCATCTCCCCAAACAATAACTTCTGAAGAATTATTGCTTTTTGCTTCGCAAAATTTCTTAATTAATGAAGCAATAACATGCGAGTTTTCTGGATGATAATTATCTTTGGGGCCAAATAAATTTGTTGGCATAACAGAAAAATAATCCCTTTTAAATTGCTTTCTTAAACTATTAATTAACTCTATCCCAGCAATTTTGGCGATTGCATATGCCTTATTGGTGTACTCTAATGTTCCAGTTAATATATACTCTTCTTTAATGGGCTGTTTACATTCTTTTGGATAAATACAACTACTACCTAAAAATACCAAGCGGTGTACATCATATTTATGAGCAGCCCAAATAACATTATTTTGAATTTGTAAATTATTATATATAAATTCAGCAGGATAATTACTGTTAGCCCATATTCCACCGACTTTCGCTGCGGCAAGAATGACAACATCTATTTTTTCAGTTGCAAAAAAATTATCTACATCACGTGCATTCATCAAATCAAGCTCGTTTCTTGAACGCGTAATAATATTTTCATAACCATTTTGCTTAAAACAATTTAAAATAGCACTGCCAGCCATACCGTTATGCCCTGCTATAAAGATTTTATCTTGTTTTGTCATTAAAGCCAAATTTTTGTCTCCCTTCAATTAAAAATAACATAAAATATTATGTAACTTTAATTTATATCATCACATTAAACCCTAAAAATTATAATTGCTTTTTCTTAAAACTTAAGGTTAAAAGAAAGATTATAGTTGCTTTCTCTAGGAGATAATCATGACTCATCCCAAAGTTGCGCTCATAACTGGCATCACAGGTCAAGATGGTGCCTACCTTGCAGAACTATTACTAAAAAAAGGTTACATAGTACATGGCATAAAGCGTAGAGCAAGTCATTTTAATACTCAAAGAGTCGACCATATTTTTGTTGATAGACATAACCCTAATGCTAAGTTCTTTTTACATTACGGCGATCTGACTGATAGCACAAACCTCATTCGCATTATTCAAGATGTCCAACCGGATGAAATTTATAACTTGGCTGCACAAAGCCATGTTCATGTTAGTTTTGAAACCCCTGAATATACTGCAAACGCCGATGGTATTGGTACTTTGCGTTTGTTAGAAGCCATTCGTATTTTAAATCTCACTCACAAAACAAAGTTTTACCAAGCCTCTACAAGCGAGCTGTTTGGTAAAGTTCAAGAAATTCCACAATCCGAAAAAACACCTTTTTACCCAAGAAGCCCTTATGGCGCAGCAAAACTTTATGCTTACTGGATAACAGTGAATTACAGGGAAGCTTATAATATTTTTGCATGCAATGGTATTTTATTTAATCATGAAAGCCCCCTGCGAGGCGAAACATTTGTCACAAGAAAAATCACGATGGCAGCTGCGCGCATTGCATTAGGTGTTCAAGATTGCTTATTTATTGGAAATTTAGATGCACAAAGAGACTGGGGACATGCCCGTGATTACGTTGAAGGAATGTGGAGAATATTAAATCATTCGCAACCAGATGATTTTGTTCTTGCAACAAACAAAACAACTTCTGTACGCGAGTTTTTAACAATGGCATTTAAACATGCTGGAGTTAACCTAGAATTTTTAGGTAACGGAGCGAATGAAATTGCCAAATGCATCAAAACAGGGCGCACTGTTGTAAAAATAGACCCCAACTATTTTAGGCCAACTGAAGTCGATCTCTTAATTGGAGATTACTCAAAAGCTCAAACTGAGCTAGGATGGCAGCCTCATGTCACCGTGGAAGAACTCTGTCAAGAAATGGTTTTAGCAGACTTAAAAAGAATTCAAGATAACAAACAGCAACTCGATTTAAATAATTCTGTAGAATTTTTATCGCATAGTGATGGTGGATTTTTAGCCTGGCATAAAAAATTTGTAGAAAACAACACATTTACAAATTAAAAAATAATTATGACCCACTCGCAGGCATATATTTAGCAACCAACTTTTTCACTTCATCAAGACCTGCTTCTTTAGTAACATAAAAAACATTATCATATTTAAAGCCGTTTTCACCGCCTTGATTTACTAAATTACTGCTAAAAAAGATGAATGGTGTTAATATTTTCTCTTCACGCAACGCAACCAAAAAGTGTGGTCCAGTCATACGCGGCATCCGCACATCACAAATAATAGCAACAATACGTTCTGCAAAAGGTTTTTTTGCTTCATCCTGAAAATACTCAAGAGCTTCTAAACCATCTCCCGCTTCGATTGACTCCCATCCAGATTGTTTCATAGCCCGTTTTACCAAACGGCGAATATCAGGTTCGTCATCAACAATCAGCACTAAAGGGCGATCTGTTGCCGATAATTTTGTTGTAGAGGTTGCTGCACCATCTGTAGTTGCACCCTCTTTTTCTGCATCATCTTTTTGCTCTTCGGCTTCTTGAAAACAATTTAACCCAAGGCTAAACAACACATGAGACTCTTGTAAAATTGCTTCAAACTTAGCACTTCCAGGCATTTTATTTGCAAACTTTTCGAGAGTTGTGATTGTGACTTTTTGTTTGCCGCCTGGGACACAGGCACACTGCGCAGAAATTGTGACAAACTCATCATTACCATTAATATCAATGTAAATAACACTATTACCCTGAGGAATAATATTGCATAATTCTGCAAAAGCAGCGTTTAACCACATTATAAAATTTACAGGATTTGCTAATACTGCAGGGTCATAGTTTTCATCTTTACGAATTTTATAAGTCACACCCTGAGTTGTAAATCGATGCACATTAAGCATTAGCGCATCATCAACCATGCTCATAATTTTAGTAATTTGAGTTTCTGAAAGTTTTGGATTTGAAAATTTTCTAAACCACACAGCAAGATCTTGAATATCTTGCATGTATTGCAGTGCTTTTTTCATATCATCTTGAGCAGCGGGATCGGTAAGAATTGGGGTAATTTGAGTTTGCAAAATACCGCGACACATGGTGATAGGATTAATAAGCTGGTGTGCAATGTCTGCACCAATTTCTGAAATTGTATTCATGCGAACTGAGTAATGCAGTTCAGCTTGAGCAGACATCAAATCTGCCATTTTTTCTCTCATTTGAGAATGAGTACTTTGCAACTCATCATACATTTTTGTTAAACTGAGATCGGCAATCTCCATACAAATTAAAATTTCTTCTTGGTTTTCAGCATTGCTAATGACTATTTTATGCAACTTAACTTCTGCAGGAAAAGAACCTACAGGCCCTCTTCTCACTTGCCTTTGAAAATCGTAAGCTTGCCCAAGACTTAATGCGATATTAAAAAGATCATAAATTAATTTATGATCTTTTTTATCAAATAAATCACTAATATTAACTTTTGCGGCAGATTTTCCAGCACCACCAAACCAAGTTTGCTTTTTAAAAGTTGCGTTACACCAACGCATAAAATGATCGTCTGGACTAAACAGAGCAATTCCTGTTGAAACATTTTTTAATATTTGTGCCGCAAGGGCTTTATCAAGATCCTTGCTAAACTCGGCAGACATAATTAATTGCTGTCCTCAACTTGAAAAAAATGAAAGCTCCGTAAACGACTATCAAAATCTTTAAATCTCTTTTCAAACCTCATCAAACACACGACTTCCGTCATTTTTCCTGGTTTTACATTAACAATAAAGTGATGCAAACGATCAAAAATTAATTTAATTCCAAGTCCACCACTTGCTCTTTTACCCATAGATTCTGTTTTTTGATTTTCATCAATGTATTGCATCACCGTTTTTTTGGTTAAAGTACCAAAAGGATCAGCCACAGAAACTCCAAACACTTCACCATCAAAACCCCATTTGATGGTAACCTGCTCTTCTTCACCAAGCTGAAAAATTTCATTTCTAGAACTTTGTTTTAACCTTGGGTTTGCATCAAATACTGCGTTGAGTAAAAGTTCGTCTGCAAGATCGCACACTCTTTGCGCATAATGATGAAATCTTTCTGTGTTACCACCAATCTTTAAAATAAATCCTTCTAAATTTGTAAGAGCTTCTTTTTTATCAATTTGGTTTTTAATAAATTTTTGATTGAATATAGCAGGAAATCCAAGATGCTTATCGAGTCCTGGATAATCTTTAGATTCAAATTTTTTCAGTAATAAAATGAGTTCTCTCGCATCAAATTCACCATTATTTGTTGCGACAAAACATTGAATATTAGGACAATCCATCAATTGCGGAATCACTCTTTGCAACGATTCTTGTAAAATTACAATTATTCGACTACTTGGGTATGCCAAAGAAAATTCTTTTAAAAAAGCGACTTTTTTAGCATCAGCAAATAAAAAAAAGCGCTCAATTTCTTTTGCTGCAAAAATTTTTGCTTCTTCTTCTGTTTTACATGGCTGAAAATCAACTCCAGCAGAACGAGTGAGCATTCCTAGTTTATTTTGGAAAGAAATAGAGTCTGGTAAAAAGCAAACAACTTTCACGCAGCTTCTCCCTTAAACCTTTTGGTATTCGAAGAAATAAAATAAAAATACTCATTGGGCTCAAAATCAATTTCTAGATCAAAACCATCTTTGCTTTTCATCACCAAATTAAAATTATCATAATTATCTAAAATTGGAATTTCTTTGCCAATTGTTAAAAGTAACGTCTCATGCGTGTCATTTGCAGGGCAATAAAAATTTGCTTGAATACTTTCAACATAGGTTCTGTCAGTTAAAAAATCACTAATATTAAACTGCTCTACCAACCAACGAGGAACGTTTGTGTAAATACATTTACCATCTTTAAAATCTTCTAATATTTTATACCAAGCCAATATACCGCAAGAATTTGCCCTTTTAACTTTAGAAAAATCAAGCCGCACCACTTTGTCTTTTGCATTGCTAAAAGCAAGTTCAAGAGCTTTTTTAATGTTTGCAACCGACGACTCTTCGTTTAAGAGTCCTGAAAATTCTATAGTTGTATTGTTGACTATGACTTCCATGCCTTTCACCTCAAATCCAGACAATAGCCTGATATTAGTTTATCGGCGTTAAAATTGAGCTCTTTAGACGCCCGAAAACTTGATGCTTTTTAAAGCCACCCCTATAAGTATTGTGTATAGTCCTTACAATCAGTTTGTAAGGACAAAAAACACTGCCAGAATTCTTAATTAATTTTTATCTTACTTGGAGATTCTACTATGTCTACCAGAATAGAAACAGACAGCATGGGCGAAATTTCTGTACCTCAAAATGTGTATTGGGGGGCGCAGACACAACGTAGTTTTGAAAACTTTAAAATCAGCGGAGAAAGATTTCCTCGTGTATTTATAAGAGCTTACGGACTAGTTAAAAAGGCTGCAGCACTGGTAAACGTCCAATTAGGCGAACTTGCTGCCGACAAAGAGAAGTTTATTTGCCAAGCAGCAGATGAAGTGATTGCTGGAAAATTTGACGATCATTTTCCGTTGGTCGTGTGGCAAACCGGGTCGGGCACTCAGACAAACATGAACTTCAACGAAGTGATCTCAAACCGCGCAATAGAACTGGCTGGAGGTACAATTGGAAGCAAAAAGCCAATTCATCCCAACGATGATGTCAACAGAGGTCAAAGTACCAATGATAGCTTTCCAACCGCAATGCATGTTGCGGCAGCTATCGCAGTTTATGAAAATTTTTTTCCAGCAATTGATAAATTGATAACAACCTTTGAAAAAAAATCCAAAGAGTTCGAAAAGATTATTAAAATTGGGAGAACGCATTTACAGGACGCCACACCGCTCACTTTAGGAGACGAAGTCAGTGGTTGGGTGATGCAACTTAAAATGTGCAAAAAAGCCGTGTCTCATGCGATGGAAATGGTTTGTGAATTGGCGGCAGGAGGAACTGCTGTTGGAACGGGCTTAAATTCACACAAAGACTATGCTAAAGGCATTGCACAAAAGCTTTCTGAGCTCACACGCATTCCATTTATTACGGCGCCCAACAAATTTCAGGCGTTAGCAGGACAAGAAGCGCTTGCTAATCTTTCTGGAGCCCTTAATACAACTGCCACCGCTTTTATGAAAATTGCAAATGATATTAGATGGCTATCTAGCGGTCCGCGTTGTGGCATTGGAGAGATTTCAATTCCAGAAAATGAACCCGGTAGCTCCATTATGCCAGGAAAAGTCAATCCGACTCAAAGTGAAGCCGCAACCATGGCATGTTGCCAAGTTATGGGAAATCATGTTGCCGTAACCCTTGCCTCAAGCCAAGGCAATTTTGAGTTAAACGTCTTTAAACCTGTTATTATTCATAATGTTTTGCATTCAATTAGGCTTCTGGCAGATTCTTTTGTAGGATTTAATGATCACTGCGCGGCTGGGATTAAAGCCAATACGGAACGTATTAATGAACTTATGCAAAAATCGCTCATGCTTGTTACAGCATTAAACCCATATATTGGCTATGATAAAGCGGCTAAAATTGCAAAAACAGCGCATCAAAATGGCACCACTCTTAAAGAAGAGGCTATAAAGCTTGGCTACCTTACCGCAGACCAGTTTGATGGATGGGTAGATCCGAGCAAAATGCTGGCACCTCATGGTAAGTGATTATTAATTAATGGGTTGTGGCCTTTAATTATTTTTTTATTGTTAATTATTTTAATTAAAGCACCATAATAATGCACACCCAGTTTATGCTCTTCTAAAGATTTTACAGAACCACCTATAATTAAATCACCTTCAGTATTAACCGTTAACTTAGCTTTATTATAACTATTAATAACTCTATTTACAGAATATGGTAAAAAATAAGACCAATTATTCTCTCCATTTAAATTATAACTTTTAATAAAAAGTTTATTTAGATCATTCTGTTTATTTAAAGAACCTATCACAAAAATCTGGTCTTCATAAACTTTTAAATCATAAATATTATTAAATTCATCTTTATTTCCATATATACGAATCCAATCTTTTTTAATTTCTTTAGCGTTAAACTTTAAAATAAAATAATCTTGATAGCCAGATATTACACTGTATTTTTTTACTTTAAGAACTTCATTTTCTTGATTAAAACTAAAAATTCCATCCGCCGTAGAAGAAGCTCCACCTCCTAAATAAATATTTTCTTTATCATCAATATTTAAATCCGCTAAAAATAAGTTATAATTAGATATACTAAGCAATTCTTTAAATGTAAGAACTCCATGTAAATTTACTTTTAAAATAAATAAACATTCAGAAGATAAACTAGTTTGCCCTGCTATATAAATATTTTCATCTTTATCCATTTTTGCAGTGATAGTTCTATCAACAGAACCTTTTCCAAAACCAAGATGAGTATATTTTTTTTCAAAAAGATTATTACCATCAAAATCAAATTTATATAAAACAACATTAATTTCTTCAGAGACATTAGTTCCTAATGCATAAATATTATTATACTTTCCTATTAATATTTTTTGTAAACTCGTCTTATTATCAACATCACCTAATATTTTATCCCACTGTTTTTTTCCTTCGGAATCATATTTTGCAATAAAATTTTTCCTATTATTACTTTGTTCAATTATCCCTAAAACATAAATATTTCCGTTATTATCAATGGATAAATTTTGACCTATAACTTTAGTATCGTTTTTATTATTTAACGGAACTCTCCATTCTTTTTTTCCATTTTTATTACGTAATATAATATATGAATATTGAAGATTTTTTTTACTATCATCAGGTGAGAACTTATTCGCATTAAGCAATACAATTGTATTATTATTGCTATCCGATACAATTGCAGCAACTTGAGTTCCGTCTCCAGCTTTTCGAAAATTTTTTACCCAAGCAATTTTTTCATTATCCTGGGCATTCACTTTTAGAGTCATAATAAGAAACAAGAAACCAATAAAACTAATTTTTTTAAATATTTTCTTTAAAAAAAATTTATTCATACAAAAACCCAATCAAATAAAGTGTAATAAAAAAAAAGAAACGAGAAATGATTTTTACTGTTTCTTTAATTTTTTTTGGTATTCTATATTTATTAAATTTTCAAGTCTAAAAAAATTATCGTAATAACTATAAATTAATTAAATAAAAAACAAAAAATAAATAATATTAGTAACTATTCCAGTCAATTATAATTATTCCAGGCCGTCCTTGCTGACCATTTTTTCCTGTATTTCCATTGCCTGCCGCACATAATGCATTATTATGGTCAAATTTACTTATTGTATTTTGCTGACTTCCAGCACCTCCAGCACCGCCAATTCCTACTTGATAGTTAATAACTTGTCCTGGTTGCACATCAATAAATGCTTCTTGAAGCGCTCCATGAAATCCAGATGCACCTTTGCCACCGTTACCGCCATTGGCTCCAATAGAACTCCCAGAAGTACACCCTTTCCCGCCAAAACCACCGTCACCACCATCTCCACCATGGCACACTTCTTCTAAACCAATTAATGTTCTTATTGTGCTTACATAATTGTAATTAAAAACATTTTTTGATGCTTCAGAAAATTTATACTCACCAAACACTGTAGGCGTCCCAAACAATCCCTCTTTACCTGGAATCGTGGCACTCTGTTCTGGAGCATAACCGTCGTGTGCTCTAAGAGCAGGCGATCCTCCTATAGTTCCAGCTTGACCTTCACCCCCTAAGAAACCAGAATTTTTAATGCCGTTGGCATCACCTCCTTGAGAACCCCCTCCAGAAAACGAAGCTCCCCACCAACTTCCTTTAAAAAAAGTCGATCCAGCTCCACCAGCTCCGCCACCGCCGCCACCATTGCCTCCTGAACAGCCAATAACTCTCACGCTTTTTACGTTTGGCGGCACTACCCAAGACCCTTTGTTAACTTGATATGTTCCATCTTCTTTTTTTAAAGCAAATATTATTTTACGGTGTGATTGAAGAGAAATAATGTCTCAATCGAGCTGCTCCGATTTACAACCAACAAAAAATAAATTTAAACCAAATATGCTAAAAATTAACTTGTTTTTCATATGCGTCCTCTTTCTCAATTTACAAAGGAACGCATTGTTTAAATTGATATTTTTTAAATTTCCTCAGATAATTACTTTAATTTGCAAACTCAATTAAAAGCAGATATACCTAAATTTCTCATAGCTTTCTTAAGTATTGCTATTTTTTAAGTTAAAGATATAAGCTCAAAGTTGCTTTAAATTAAAGCTTCTTAATTTTTTGCTTTTATTTTCAGCATCTTTAATATCTGAATCATTGCCAGGAGAAGCCAGAAACATGCCAGGAACTGATGCCATAAAGCACATCCTTAACACCCAATCTGCAACCACCTATCAAAATTTTACCGATTTGCAATCCATGATTGAAAATGAAAGAAAAAATCTTGTAGAAGTGATTGGACTAAACGGAAAACGAATCCCACAACTTGATATCTTTAACCAAGAACTCATTGAAGAAATTAGAATTCGTTTTAGTGGTAAAAAATCTCCGCTACAAGATTGGCTCAAATCACTCAAAAATATTCCCGCAGAAGAACGCAAACCAGCCGGAGCATTAATTAATGAACTCAAGCAAGAAATTGAACAAAGCTTAAAGTTCTTTTTTATGACTTGGCGTCATGAGGACGAAGCAAAAAGACTCTCTGGCGAAACAGTTGACATCACCCTTCCGTTACCTAAACAAAATATTGGTTCGCGCCATCCTGTTACAACACTCATGCGCGATCTCATGGAGCCTTTTCACCGTATGGGTTTTACGGTAATTGATGGTCCAGAGATTGATAATAATTTTTATAATTTTGACTCGTTAAATGTGGTGAAAGATCACCCTGCCCGCGAAATGCAAGATACATTCTTTTTAGCCAGCGAATGGGTACTAAGAACTCACACCAGCAACGCACAAAGCCATGCAATGCTCGAAAGACAATTGCCTCTTAAAATCGTATGCCCTGGCTGCGTGTACCGTAACGAATATGATATGACTCACCTTCCTTCATTTCGTCAAATTGAATGTCTTGTTGTTGATAAAGGCATTCATATGGGACATTTGCGTCATACAATCAATGAAATGCTGAATGCCGCATTTGGCAGACCCGTTAAATTGCGTTTTCGCTCAAGCTATTTCCCGTTTACAGAACCCAGCGCAGAAGTGGATGTCGAATGCCAACAATGTTTTGGTAAAGGTTGTCGCAGCTGCAAGCACACAGGTTGGTCAGAAATTGGCGGTTGCGGTTTAGTAAACCGTAAGGTGCTAGAAAACTGTGGCATTGATACAAAAGTATATAGTGGTTTTGCGTTAGGTTTTGGGGTTGATCGTATGGCAAAAGATCGCTTTGCCATTGCAGATCTCCGCTCAATGTTAGATGGAGATGTTGCCTTTTTAAAATCATTTTCTTTGTCTTAACTTTTTTAATTACAAAAGGTAACAAAAATGCTTGCAAGTTTAAAATTTGTAGAAAAATATATTTCTTTACCAAAAATAAAAACACAAACTGTTCTTAATAATAAACAAACAGAAATTGAAACATACAACCTCGAAAAAATAACCTCACTATTAACACGTCAAGGCTTTGAAGTGGATAGCATCCGCATTCATGGAGAAAATTTAGAGTCTGTTGTTGTTGGATACATCGAAAAAGCAGAACCTCATCCCAATAGTTCTAAGTTACAAATTTGTTACGTAAACGTAGGTGAATCTGCGCCTAAACAAATAGTGTGTGGTGCTCAAAATGCCCGAGCTGGTTTATATGTCGCTGTTGCATTACTTGGTACAAAATTACCCAATAATTTAGAAATTAAGCCTTCTAAAATTCGTGACATCGATAGTTTTGGCATGTTGTGCGCTCGTGAAGAGCTGGGTTTGCCTGTTAATAAAGAACTCGATGGCGATGGAATTTGGGAGTTGCATCAAGAATGCCAAGGTGGTGTGTCTATCCAAAAATTAGCACAAAATGTTGGTAATTCAGTTTTTGCAGCATTGAACTTAACAGATGTCATATTAGAATTGAGCATCACGCCAAACAGACCCGACATGTTAAGCCATGTTGGCGTTGCGCGAGAACTCGCGGCTGCTTTTGCTTATGAAGGCATTTCGTTTGAGCAAAAAGAAATTTATACAAATAAAACCAAAATATCAGAAGAGCACATTAAACAAAATGTTACACACAATAACTCTGTAGAGTGTGGCAATATTTTATTTGCAGCAGAAAATCACCTTGAAGCTCCAGCTTTTTTTATGGCGCTCGATGGAATTCAAGTTGCTCCAAGTCCAGCTTGGCTTAGAAATTTGCTTGAAGCTCTTGGACAAAGCTCGATTAATAATATTGTTGATATTTCAAATTATATTTTGCTGGCACACGGCCAACCAAGTCATGCTTTTGATCTCGAAAAAATAACTTCTGAAAACCCCAACAATAAAAAATTGATACTTAGAAAAGCAAAACCCAATGAAAAATTTGTGGGTCTCGATGGCAAAGACAGAGAACTTCACGAAACCGACGAGGTGATTTGTGATCTGAAAGGAACTCAAGGTTTGCTCGGTGTATTAGGAGGAGAACACTCAAAGGTTACAAACTCAACTCAAAAAATTATTGTAGAATTTGCCAATCCACATCCTGTTTCTGTTCGCCATTCTTCAAGGCGTCACTCAAGACAAACAGATGCAAGCTTTATGTTTGAAAAAGGCATTGATGCGGCTGCACGGTTTCATGCCGCTGCAGAATTTTATGCACTTTTGTGTGAAACTCAAAGTCAAGCTCCAATATATTGCGGCTCTGTGCATTCTTTAAATAAACAGAATCAACCGCAGGTAAAAATTGATTTCCCACAAAGCAAAATCAATTTTGCAGAAAGCGCGCAACAACGTATTTTGGGTGCGCATATTATTGACTACAAAGAACAACTAAACATTTTAAAATCTTTAGGGTTTGGCATTTTAAATGCAACTCAAAATTCTGCAACCATTGTTGTTCCAAGTTGGCGCTCCATGGATGTGTGTGGTGAAGCCGATTTGGTAGAAGAATTTATTCGTGTGGTAGGAATTGATAAAGTTCCTTCTACACCAATTATTGCACCTGCTGTTGTGAATCATGATGATAGCCACTTTAAAATCATTGAAAAACTCTGTTCGCGCACCGCAGCACTTGGCTACAACGAAGTTATTAGTTTGCACTTTATGCGCGCCAATGATTTTGAAAAACTTGGCTTGCATTCCGCCGATGCATTAGGAACTCCAATTACTCTCCTGAATCCAATTATTGGGGATGAGCCATTGTTGCACACTTCGCTTGTTCCTGACTTGTTACGCAAAGTAAATCGTAACTTGGCTTATGGTAATTTTAGCGGACAGCTGTTTCATTCTTGTCGCACTTTTCAAAATGCAGACGTTAATGGAAGTCTTGTGTTTAATAATCTAAATGCAATACAAACAGCGCAACCATATAACAAACTGCAAGACTATCATTTTTCTCAAGGATTTACTTATACGCAAGAAAAATCTCAAGCAGGACGTCCTGTAGAAACCCCAAGGCTTGCAGGTACTTTATTTGGCAATAAAGTAGAAAAAACATGGCAAAACAAACAAGAAATTCCTTGGTCGTTACATGATATTATGTGTCACGTAACAGAAATCTGCAAAAGCATAAATCTTGAAATATTTGTAAAAAAGATTTCAAGCACAGAAAACGAAGACAATGCTTGTTATCACCCTTTTGCAAATGCATTGCATCCAGGAAGACGCGTTGGTTTTTACCTAAGAACAGAAAACAATACAGAAATTGCTGTTGGCTGGGCTGGAGAGCTGCACCCACAAACAATGCGTGCGTATGAAATAGAAACTGTGTGCCTTGCATTTGAGTTGAATACAGCATTACTCATTCAGTATGCACAAAAACCTACAAATATTGCCAAGCGCTCTATAATTATTCAAAAATTTCCTACAATTAAAAGAGACTTTGCATTTGTTTTAGAAAACTCTGTTACAGCTCAAGATCTTAGCGCAGTCGTTTCTAACTCATTATCAAGCTTAATTGAAAAAGAAATTCCTGCGCACCTGCAATCGGTTAACATTTTTGATATTTATAAAGGCAAAGGGATACCAGAAAACAAACAATCTGTTGCTTTTCAAGTATTTTTAGTTCCTTTAGAAAAAACATTCACAGATAAAGAAATTCAAAAAATCTCGTTAACAATTATAGAAGCAATTCAACATCATTTAAATGGAGAGCTCAGAGGTTAAAGTCACAAACAGCATTGATTCAAAAACTCAAGTTCTTTAATCAATGCTGTCATAATACTTTCAGATTTTTTAAAGCCGTGCCCTTCATCTTCAAATATATAAACCTCATGATAAATATTATTTTGCTTAAGTGCTGCTGCTATTTTTTGAGTTTGGCTTATATCAACAACCACGTCACGATCCCCATGAAAAAAGATGATGGGAGATTTTATTTTGTGTGCTGAGTGAATTGGAGAACGTTGCACATACACATCTTTATCTTTGGTTGGTGACGCCCCTAGCAGCCTTTGATCATAATAGGCTTCAAACTTATGTGTATTATTTGCCATGTCTAATAAGTCAGAAATTCCAAAGGTACATGAACCACAATTAAACACCTGCTGTTCTGAGGTTAAGGCCGATAAAACTGTATACCCACCAGAACTGCCGCCAGAAATAATGAGTTTATTTTTATCTGCTTTGCCAATTTTACAAAGAAACAGAGCCGCATCAAGACAATCTTGTACGTCTATTATTCCCCATTGACCATTTAGTTTTTCGCGATAATCTTTTCCGTAACCTGTACTTCCTCGATAATTGACTTCAACGTATGCGTAACCACGGCTTGTAAAAAATTGAACTTTTGAATTAAACATCACATCGGCGTTAGCAGTAGGTCCGCCATGAACTTTCACAATTAAAGGCGGAGCTGTTTTATTATTTAGTAACGGCAAATAATTAGGATTTTGCGGAGGATAAAAAATTGCATAACCAATACTTTTATCTTGAGTAGGAAAATCAATAAGTTCTGGCTTAGAAATAAATGCTTTATCAAAATTAATATTTAAAGATTGTCTAATGTTTTTTGGTAAATGCAAATGATTATTGTTAGACACTAAAATAGAAAGCGGCGTTTCTGGATTTCCTGCTAAGTAACACACCAAATTATTATTTGCAGCCAAGCTATTAATACAAGTTAAATTATTATCTACATTAACAATTTGATTCGTTTCTAAATTAAAAATACCGGTTTTCCAAACACCTTTTTCTATATAAATAAACAAAATTTTATTGTCTGTTAAAAAATCAAAACAGCGGGTGCCAAGTACCCACATTGCACGGCCAACATCTGCTTCAATAAAAAATAGAGCAGTTAACTTATTATGATTGGCATTTAAAGAATATAGATTCCAAAATCCAGAACGATCGCTACACACATATAAAATGTTATCACGACTCCACGTTGGTTGATAAAATGCTTCGCAATTTGTAGAAGATATTTTTCTTTTGTTTATTAAGGCGCCATTGAACTCAATATCAGCAAGCCAAAGTTCATTACAATCCCAAGGCATGTTTGGATTATTCCATTGCAGCCAAGCAAGATGTTTGCCATTAGGACTGACTCTTGGTGAGCTATAAAAATCAGCTCCCGTACATACCTCAAATACTTTTTGATCAATTAAAGAAATCATTACAATTTCGGTAACAGGAAAATGATGATTTGAAGATTCATGGTTACGCAAACAATATAAAAATTGTTTCGATTCATTTACAGAAAAATCAGCAAAACAAGAATTAGAATTTCCAACTAAAGCTGTAACTTTAGAAGTTTGTAAATTTTTATGATATAAAAATCCGTCTTTTGCATTAGAAAAATAAAGATCGTTTTCTTTTACAAAAAAGGCTCCTCCTCCATACCCATGAACCGAGGTTGCAACCTTAAATTGTGCTGTTGTAACATCTAAAAAAGCTCCGTCTTGATGATAACAGACAATAACAGATGCGCCATTATCATAAGGTCTGTTTTCAATCCAATAAATTTTTTGATTATCAATTTGAATATCTGAAAAAGAGATAGATTTACTGGCAATCATTTCAGCAGTGATTGGCGACTGCCAAGTGCCAAAATTTGCGTTTTGTTGAGGAGCATTCATAGAATCATCCTGTTATAATTTAGATTAAAAATAAACTATGGCATAGATATCCATCTTTTATTGGAATTACACATAATTTATAGTATTTGCAACAAGGATTACAAAAAAGGAATTTATGTGAAAAAAAATTTAATTTTTATTATGATATTATTGTTCATTTTTTTAATAAGTTACGCATCATATTTTCAAGAACCAAAAGAAAATTCATTAGACACCTTACTTATTAAAAACATTCAAAATTACACAGATTTTTTTAGATCTTTTTATTCAGAAAAACCTCTCATTGTGATGAGCGTCATATCAATTTCATTTTTACTACTTACAATTTTATATTTTCCATTTATTGGTCCATTTTTTGTTTTATTAACAAGCTCTTTAATAGGGAGTATAAAAACTATTTTATTATGTTCTGTTATAATAACAATTTCATACACTTTTTCATTTATCATTTCTAGATTTATTATAAATAATTTTATTCGAAATAAAAATAATGATAAAAAAATAAAAATAATAACACAAAGCTTTGAAAAAGATGGATGGGTTTATTTATTATCAACAAGGTTTTCTGGAGTGATACCTGCAATTGTAATTAATACTGCAATGGGATTAACAAAAATTCCTACTTGGCAATTTTATTTAGTAACACAAATTGGCACATTGCCCCATATTATAATTTATAGCATTGCAGGCAATCAAATTCTTGATATAAAAAGCACTCGCGATTTAGTATCACCAAATTTTTTAATAATTATGCTATTTTTATCAATTTCCCCAATTATTTTAAAAATAATTGGGGAATACTTGCTTAAAAAACCAATTACAAAAAAAAATAAAACATTATTCTAACATTAATTCTCAAGTTTTTTAAACCATCTTTCATTTCTAAAACCTGGCAAAATAGAATCTTTTTTATCATAAGTAGAATAAGAAATCATAAATGCGCGGCCATAGATTCTATTTTGATCCATAAATCCCCAAGAACGGCCATCTGCTGAGTTATCTCGATTATCACCTATTAATAGTAATTTATCTTTTGGTACAACCCACTCTTGAGTGTCTTCATCGGTTTGACTTCTATATTTTCTTTTTAAAATATAGTGAGGATATTGACTAAAACCAGATTCTAAAAATAAATTATAACTATCGGAGTTATCGTTGCCACCCATATTTTCTAAAATTGATCGATCAAGCTGTAACTCTTGCTTTGCGATAGCACCATTTACTGTTAAAATTCCATTTGTAAACTTGACCACATCTCCGGGCACCCCAACAACCCGCTTGATTAAAGTCAATTGATTTTCTGATTCAGGCCCCTCAAAAACAACAATATCACCTCGTTGCGGCTGATCCCAACTAAAAATTCGAGTTTCCATAAGGGGTAACATAAATCCGTAGGATAACTTATTTACAACGACATGGTCGCCTATTTTTAACGTTGGCAACAAAGAACCCGTTGGAATGACATACCAATTTAAAAAAGACGAACGAAAAAAGATTATAATTGATACAATAATAAGAATTGATTTAACTTCACTTATAATTTTATTCATAAAAAAATACCTCATTTACAAGAACCCAATTGGGTATATCATAGCTTGATAGAAGTGCGATAGAAAGCGATAGGAGGTTCTATTTTGAATTTTATAAAAAAATTTTTAACAGGAGTTGAAAAATTTATCCTCGCAGGAAAGATAAAATATGATTTAAATACGCTATTATCGAGTGCAAATCCTAAATTATCTCTGGAAAAACGGGTTGAATGGATTCAAGACCTCATGACCTGGATTCGTTCTACAGAAAAAATACCAATACAATTTGATACTTCTATTGGACAAATTCACACAGCACGAGTTCGCTTTATTCTTCAACTTTTAGATCGAAACCCAGAATGGAAGCAAACAGTGTCACAGACATTAAGATCTGTTATTCATGAAACCAGTGCATTGCAGCTCTTTTGTAATACGGGTCTCCCCAATGAAGCAGGATTTTTACAAGAAGCCACAGATAGAATTTTAAACAAAATAATCCCAACGCCACCAGAGGAAAAAGAACTTTCAGAACTTTTTTTAAAAATCTTTCCTAGAGAAGAAGATGCTATATGGGTTGAAAATTTATCGACCGAAACAATAATCAAAATTCATGAACTGATTTTATTTGAATCTGATGAATATAATGTATGGGCAAAAATAAAAAATGATATAGAAGATGCAATTTATATTTTAACGAGTCAAATTCATGCAATTGGATTATCAGATATATTTAGAAATCGCACAAACTTAAAAAACATAAAAGACTCTCCATTTATTGCATTAAGCGATTATGTTGATGCATTTTTAAATTCTTATAATAATGTATCACACGATAATCTTACCAAATATGTTTATAATTGCGATAAATACATTTTAGAATGCAAAAAATCTATTCAAGAGGTTTTTCATCATTTAGATGAATATGGAATAAGCGTAACATTAGTTTATCAATTAGAAAAAGTCTCTTTTCATTTAGCACGTTTAGAAATTTTGTTGTTATTTTTATATAAAATTGAAAATGCAAATAAATACAGTATAATTCCTGCTTTTATTGCAAAACTTATTAGAGAAAGTATTGAAAAAAAGAGCATTAGAGCTTTAGTACAAACAAATCTCAATCAGCTTTCCAGAAAAATTGTAGAACGCGCTGGACACACAGGTGAGCATTATATAACAAGCAATAAAAAAGAATATTTTCATATGTTTAAATCTGCCGCAGGAGGCGGATTGATTACAGGTTTTACCACATTATTTAAAACAATTATTGTACATTCAAAACTCGCTATTTTCTTTGAAGGATTTTTTGCTTCTATAAATTATGCCTGTAGTTTTGTTTTTATTCAATTATTAGGTTTTACACTTGCAACCAAACAACCATCTATGACAGCCTCAGCAATGGCAGGAAAATTGCATAATGTACAAGATGAAAAATTGCTAAATGAATTTATTGACGAAGTGACTAAATTAACCCGTTCGCAGTTTTCTGCAATTTTTGGCAATATTGTTGTTGTGATGCCAACAGTTTTTTTAATTGATTTTTCTTATAAACTCATTACTGGAAATCATGTTTTAAATATAGACCGCGCCCATAAAATTGTTCAATCATTTTCAATTATAGGGCCAAGTATTTTTTATGCGATTTTTACAGGTGTCTTGCTTTGGTTATCGAGCATTATTGCTGGCTGGTTAGAAAACTGGGCGGTGTATCGTAGACTTCCCGAAGCAATTGCAAAAAATAAACGACTGATTTTTGTGTTTGGCGAAAACAATGCCAATCGATTCTCTGCATTTTTTAAAAATAATATTTCTGGCTTTGGCGGTAATGTGTCATTAGGCATTATGTTGGGCATGACCCCTTCTGTAGGAATGTTTTTTGGTATTCCTCTTGACGTTAGACATGTAACCTTAGCCGCTGGTGGATTTTCTTTTGCACTATCGAGTATAGGTTTAAACGAATTTTACAATTCTGATTTTATTTTAGCTTGCTTTGGTATTGTAGCAATTGGTCTTTTAAATTTATCTGTCAGTTTTTGGCTTGCTATGTCTGTGGCAATTAGAGCCCGTAAAATTCAGAGCGTTGGCAGAAAAATAATTAGAAAAGCAATTATAAAAAGATTATTATCTTCACCTTTAGAATTTTTTTATCCTACCCAAAAAAATAACTAAACAAAATTATAAATATTTTTTGTTTAGTTATTTTTGTATAGAATTTCTAAAATTAGATTATAATACTAGAATTTTTTCTCAAATATTAATAAATCCTTAAATTTTAGCATATTACCATTTAACTCATTTTTTAATTTCATACAATTGACTGGTATTCGCATTGCAATTAGGGTGGCGAGCTTCAAGTTTGAATTTCACTTGAAGCTCGCCACAGTTGCATTTGCTAAACACAAATCCAATTTACTAAAGCGGGATTAAAAATAACCAGTTTAATTGTTAGAGGATTTTTATGATTCAAACAGAATCTGTTGATATTTTAGACCCCAAGGTTGATTCCATATTCAAAAAGATTTTTGGTGAAAAACAAGAACTCTTTATTGATCTTGTCAATAGCGTGTTTGCCAATAAAAACGAAAAATTGGTAAAATCTGTTATCTTTTTAAACTCCTCTCTCTCAAAAAATATTGCCAATGGCAAAGAATGTTTTTTAGATGTACTTGCAGAACTCGATGATGGCAGCAAAATTAATATAGAAATGCAGGTTGCTCCACAAAAGCATTATGTAAAAAGAAGTTTGTATTATTGGAGCAGTTTGTATGTTGAGCAATTATCTCTTGGCAATCATTACAAAGGCTTAAACCGCTGTGTGTGCATTAATATCATAAACTTTGACCTCTTCCCCGAAAACAATAGCTATCATAGAATGTTGTCTTTGATGGATGTTGATAACCACGAAATTGAGGCCCCCGACCTCGAAATTCATTATTTAATTATACCCAAAATGCCCAAAAATATGTATAATGGCAGTATGACAAGGCTTGAAAAATGGTTACTCTTCTTTCAAGCATCAAACAATCATGTGTTCGAGGAACTCGCCATGCAAGACAGACTATTTGAGGAAGCAAAAGAAACTTTGTACTTTTTAAGTCATAACCCCGAAGAAAGAGCCGCATACAGACAACGTTTAAAATACCTACTCGATACAGCATCTCGACTTGATGATGCCAGAGCTGAAGGTGAAGCGAGAGGCGAAGCGAGGGGCGAAGCGAGGGGTGAAGCGAAGGGTGAAGCGAGAGGCATTGAAATCGGTAGGCGTAAAAATATGATTGATATCGCAAAAACAATGAAAGCAAGTGATTTTCCATTGATGAGTATTGTTAAAGTTACTAAACTCTCCCCAGAAGAAATTGAAAATCTTTAAATATTGGGAGTGCTGAAAAAGTTTTCCATACAGCACTCCTCTGGGTTATTTGACGACTCTCCACCTATTTAAATTTTAAATTTCCCGAATACCCAAACCTAAAATAGGATGATAATTAAATTTTTTATCTTTCCAATAATATGGCACCCTTATTGCTGCAAGTTTTTTAAGACTATCATTATCGCATGTTTCTTTGGGTAATAATTTTTTAATTTCTTTTAATTCTGAAATTAAATTATAGTCAATAAAAAAATTTCTTTTACTTTTTAAAACATTGTTATACTCTTTAATACTCATGGCAACAGCAAAATCATTGTTATGAGTAGGAACATTTGGCTTAGTTTTTAATAACCATCTATCCCATTTTTTTTCGTTGAAATATACAGGAAAATACTCATCTTCAATTCCAAATTTATTTTTTCTAAACCTTGTTTTTAAAAAGAAATGCTGCGTCAAACGATGTTTTTTATTTTTTATAAATTCTTCTAAACTATATTTATTTTTAATATTTTTAATCAAATGCTCCCTCAGCTCAATCAGTTCTACTGCAGTTAATGGAGAATCAAGATAATATTTTAATTCTAGCAAACAAAGACTCGAATCAATTTTTTTAGAAACTTCAGCAAAAATTGCTTTTTCTGCATCTCGAATACGCTTGATTACAACATCCTTTTTTATTTCCAGCTGAATTTCTGCACTTAATAATTGTTCTTCTACTTTTCTATATACTTCATAATCAATATTATCTTTTTTAGGAAAATCAGCCCTACGCATTGCGCGCCATCCAAAATGCGAAAACACTCCAAATGTTGAATCCGTTTCAACACCAGGATATGCCCAACTATTTGGTTTTTCCTGTTTGTTGTGACTATCAAACCATGTTTGTGAAGAAAATCTTAATATTCCAATATTGGGCCGGTTGGCAAACACTGAGGACGATGCCGTAACACCCTTCCCGAAGCTTGCACAATAGAGCGGGTTGAGCACGGATCAAGAATTGTCCAATCGTAATCATGATCACGGCCCGTTTCTTGAATACTTGTTGAAGAAACAAGCATCATCACATTTTTTGGAAAATTATTTTGCTCATACCATTTTAGAAACTCAGGAGAATTCAAAAGTATTTTTGGATCGTTGCAATTTTCTGTTCTTTTTAAACCTTTATCTAAAAAGCTTTCGACACGTCTTCTATCCACAAAATTTAAATAACTATGGTAACAAAATACTGCTATTTTTAAATCGCTTGCTGACTTTTCTTCATCCATTAACCATTTGGCAAAATCACGACAAATATGGGTACGATTCCACCTTACAAAACCAATTGAAAATCTAAAAGAATTATTATTTACCATATACGAATGTCTCAAATGCATGCGTTCTGCGGCTTGCAACACAATGTTAAAATTTTCTTCTTCAAAATTTTTTTTATCTTTAACTTCAATAAATTCAGCATAGTGCTTTTCTGGAGATTTTTTTAAATAATTGCAATGATTTAATAAAAATTCATTGTAATATTTTTTAAATTCATCATTATTATTTATAGGCATTAATTTTGCAGAACTACAAGAGCTATAATTGCTACCTAAACAAACGATTAAATTTTGCTCATTGGTATTTTTTAAATTTCTGTCTTTAACACCATCTAAAAATGCGTCATACAATTTTTGCACAATAACGCTTTGAACACTTGCAGAAGATAACACAACATTTCTTCCGTAAAACCCCGTTAAGTAAACCAAACGACCAATACTCACCAAATCAGATGCCGCAAAAGAATCTATCTCATCAATTGCTAAATCCGAAGTCATCAAGCGCAATGCCATAAAGGATTCACTGCCTCGTTTAATTTCTGCGCCCGAAATAAAATGATCTATTGTTGCCACAACAATAGGCGTAGATAAAATCACTTCTTGGGTTTTATTTAAAAACGGGATGCTTTTATTCTCATTTCTTCCACCAATTACAAAATTAGCCTCTTCGAGTTCTTTTAAAAGCTGAGGTGAATTTGAGGTGCCATTTTCTGAATCATACAACAAATCAGTATTTTCGGCTTGGGACTCCCAAATTTCTCGGGTTAAACGATCACCCACCACAACAGCAACATCGGATTCATCATACAGTTTTTTATATTCACTCCCAGTTTGTAACGTTAACGTTCGCAATCCTAATCCCAAAGAATATCTCAGTTTATGATCTTGCGCTGCGGCAGAACATGCTAAAGCAATGGCTCGAGTTTTTCCACTTCCAGTTGAGGAAGTGAGCACACAAAAAACTTGCGCAGAGGCATTTGTTTTTTTTAATTGATCAATTTTTTGGTAAACTTCATGCTGCCATAAAAATCTTTCATTTTCTGGTTTTTTAGATTTTAATGGCATTGCGGCAGAAAACGCTTCGCTGTTTAAAAAAATGCAGTTAAAATAAACTTTAGTGTAATGCGCGACTTTATTTAAATGAACTTCTAAAGTGTCTGCATAATATTTTTCGTCACTTTGCAATATTGTATTTGCAAAAATTGTAGAATTTAATGATAAAGAATCTCCTAAATATTTTTCTTTTTTTTCTGATCCCATGTAGTCAGAAATAATAAGAAGTGGTCTTAAATAATTGGGAACATAGGTTTCAATAAAATTTTTATTATTTAAATTGTTTTGCAGATATTTTGCAATAAAATTACATTCTTTTGCAACCAACGCGCACCAAGATTGCGGACTTTCTGCATTATCCCAAGGTTTTTTACCTTCTTTTAAGGTTAAAAAATTTAAAAATTCATCGAGCAACTTTTTTTCTAAAATTTTTGAGGTATCAACAAACTCTTCGCGCCAAAAGTTTTTAACTCCCGAGCACACGCGTAAATCTTTTGCTTCTGGTAATTTGTGGTGAGTGAGCACAAGCCATAAAATATATTCAATAACTTTTGATTGATTAGAATTACTCAATAAAAAGTTATTAAATTGCGGCCAAGGATCACGAATTGCTGTTTTGCAATACTTATTTAAACTACTTTTAATAATATTAAGATAATTTTCAGAATTTTCAGAAAAGCATTTGTGCACATTTTCTTCGGTTGATAAATGCTGAAAAATAATATTATCATCCATATTATTTTTAATAATACCATAAATCATCAAACACGATACAAGCTCATGGCGCACAACATCTTTTTTAATTTTATTATCGCGCAGCGCGTTATTGAGTTTTGCTTGAAAGCCAACTGTTGCCTTACCAAGATCGTGAAATAAAGCCGATAATTTTAAAACAGAAAGAAAAAATTGTTCTTCTTCTGATTTTAAATTCATTTCAATTTCTTTCTGCATTTTTGTAATTGAATAACTGTATTCACCATTTTCGCTAAAATGAATTTTATTTCCAACATGAAAAAGAAAATTTTTGTCATTATATTTACCTATTTTGTAACAGGTAATTGATGTTTTTTTACTTGAATTTTTTATAAGTAACTCGTGAAGTTCTTGATATCCCTCTTCTGATAAGTTACCAATCCAAGTACGCCTGCCAATTTGGTTTAAATATTTTGACAAATTTTTTCTTGTCTTGGGTAATGATTTTTTAGTGCATTCGCTCACGCACAGTATTAACATATTTTATCTCCCTAAATACTATACCCATTTTTCTGTTACTTTTTTAATTTCTTCCAGCATAATTTTTAAGGCTTTATTTTTTTCAAACCAATTAATGCAATCTGTACGAAATTGACCATAAGTTAATTTATTAAGTTCTGCTAAAAATGATAACGGCAATACAGAGGCATCTTTAATAATATCGGCAACATCAAAAACCAAACCACCTCTTCGGGTTTTGCCGTGGACAACTGACAGAGAATGCGAAATACCTAAAATCCATAATGCAGAATTTGCCAAGCCGTAAGCTAAATAATTACCACTATTTAAAAATTCGTTAGCAGTCATATTTGTTTTGTTACTTTTATTTTTTTTACTTATGTTTATTATGTTTTTTTTATCTTTTTTAAGAAAACGGGTTCTTTTAAAATCTTTATCCAAAACATTTTTTGCTAATATTTTAAAAAGCCCTCTTGTTAAGTCTCCTTCGTGACCTAGGAGTTCAAATGTATTTTTTGCATTCTCCATTTTTTGTCTAAATTCTTCTATAATGTGACCTGGGTTAATTTCATTTTCAAAAATTTCACTCCAAGATTCTAATACTAACTGACAACGACGATGCTGAAATTCTTTTGCAACCTGTAATCTGGCGTCATCGTTGATCCACATTTTAATCCAGCCTTGCAAAAATTCTGGTTTGCGATATTCAGACTGCGACGCTAAATAAACAGGAGTACCACCTCCTCCAGTAAATATGACAGAAACAGATTCTCCAGATAATAAATACGCGGCTTTTTGTGAAATTGAAGTACCTGGGCCTAAAACAAGTGCATTTATGTTTCCATAAGGTAAAGAATAATGTTTTTCGAGCATAATTTTTTCTAACGCATCTGGTTTTCTAGTAAAAGTAACCATATCGTTACGCACCGAAATACGACAATGTTCTAAATAAACAATTGCAGCTTTATGTGTGGGTAAAATAGCCATAAATAATCTCTTTTTTATTTAGGAATTAATAAGAATGATTAAGTTAAAAATAAAAACCGCCTATGCGGCGGGAAACAATACTAGTGAAAATACCTATAATCATAATTTCTCAGCCACCTACACGGTGGTTAATGTTATTCATAGAGACATCTAACACGTTTTCTGTTTCTCAGCCACCTATGCGGTGGTTAATTATTCTTTATTATTTAGACTACTATATGAAGATTTCTCAGCCACCTATGCGGTGGTTAATTGATGTTTGTTTGTGCTTTAGAAAGTTTTGTATTTCTCAGCCACCTATGCGGTGGTTAATGTCGTTTTAAATACTGCATTAATTAAATTTGAGTTTCTCAGCCACCTATGCGGTGGTTAATAAATGCAGGTATGTCAAAGCAATTGAACCAAATTTCTCAGCCACCTATGCGGTGGTTAATGGCAAATCACCAACACCTTGTTTTAACCATTGGTTTCTCAGCCACCTATGCGGTGGTTAATCAGCAACTTACCGTGGCGCATCATTTACAAATTTTCTCAGCCACCTATGCGGTGGTTAATAGCTAGTCTATTTATTTTCCGCTGTAATAAGTTTTCTCAGCCACCTATGCGGTGGTTAATTGTTATATTATTTGTTATGCCTTTGTTTTATTTTTCTCAGCCACCTATGCGGTGGTTAATATTGCTCAGATGTAACATATACTATACAAAACTTTCTCAGCCACCTATGCGGTGGTTAATTATTGCAAACACCACGAGCAATTATACGTTTATTTCTCAGCCACCTATGCGGTGGTTAATGTGGTTGTTTTTTGAACTCTATTTGTATTAAATTTTCTCAGCCACCTATGCGGTGGTTAATAATATCAACGCTGCAACATATCCTCTTTGGAAATTTCTCAGCCACCTATGCGGTGGTTAATTTCTTTATGCTTTTGGAGAAGAAAATTTTGATATTTCTCAGCCACCTATGCGGTGGTTAATTTATAAAACATTATACACAAGTGGAGTATTAGGTTTCTCAGCCACCTATGCGGTGGTTAATGAAATTATCCGCTCGGCATTATTGACGGGTTATTTTCTCAGCCACCTATGCGGTGGTTAATGTGATGTTTTCTTTTCATCAGGCTCTGGATCTTTTCTCAGCCACCTATGCGGTGGTTAATGTTTAATCAACTATTATTTATCGCAACAGTTGTTTCTCAGCCACCTATGCGGTGGTTAATGCGTAAGCAATGAGGCTGCCATAAATGCACCATTTCTCAGCCACCTATGCGGTGGTTAATCGCTATTCTTTTTCTTTGTATTGACTTAAAAATTTTCTCAGCCACCTATGCGGTGGTTAATACCCCTTTACAAACGGAGTTTAAATAAGGGGTTTTCTCAGCCACCTATGCGGTGGTTAATAAAGACGATGTGGAGCAGGCTCTTTCTGAATTTTTCTCAGCCACCTATGCGGTGGTTAATTTATAAAACATTATACACAAGTGGAGTATTAGGTTTCTCAGCCACCTATGCGGTGGTTAATATATCATGTGTCAGACAAAATTTTAGCCACAATTTCTCAGCCACCTATGCGGTGGTTAATGCTCTAATTTTTGTAACAACATACTGGTAACAATGCAATACATTATAATTTAAACCACTGCACCATTGCTTTAGGCAATTTTAAAAAAGCATAGTATTTATAAGGTTTTCAAATAACAGTCTATACACAATGGGTGCATAGAATTAAAAATGCGGAACACCCACCCCTTGAGGAGCAAGTCCATAGCTTGAAAATTTAATATCCCTCTGCAAGTCAAATGGAGGTTCCACCTGTTCACGCGCTATAAATAACACAAATCCTTTTTGCGCAGTAGAACTGCTATCAACAGGTATTCCATGAGCAATTGACTGAAGACGTGTTTTTATTGACTCTCCTAACTGAGGTTTATTAAATAGATGCTCTTTATTTTTTCGTGCGTAACGTCTTTTAATGCGTTCAAAAAAAGCAGGGGTTTGTTTTTCTATGCCACGATTTCTAAAAAAACGGTAATATGTTGTTGTGCTTTCTGGTACCTTTTTAATACGACTCACATCTAGCAAACCACGCTCTGCATTTTGATTTAACCAAGCCGAACGTGAAATAAACTGCAACTGATCTTCACTTCCTAAAAAACGAATAACTCCACCAATAGATTGATCGCTCCATTCTGGAAACGAAACAGCAATACAGCCTTCTGCTTTACCAACAATAGTATGAAAATGCTGATAAATTTTTTTAATATCCATTGCTGTAAACTTAGAAAGATCTGTTAATTTAATGTCTAAATAATAATTTAAATTCATCACTATTTTTCCTTACAATTAAGCATTCGCATCAAGATCCAATTTTTTTATTATCTTTCTTTATTTGCTTTTTAGATGCCTTTTCTGCTTCTTTCTTTTTGCGCTTTTCAAAACTTTCTTGGCTAGAGTAACTAAACACACCGCCGCGAACTAAACACCCAACAACAAAATGTACATTTCCAGGTATTTCTTCTACATTTTTTGATGCTTTAAGTTCTTCGGTTAAAGAAATAATATTTTCTACTAAAGAATAAAAATCATTTTTACTTTCTTTAGAAACACGCATGGCTTTTTGCATTTTTGAATCAACACCATAAGGCTCAATGGGTAAGGCGGGCACAAAATTTGCATTGGAATACCAAGTATCAATAGTGCGCAAGGCATTGCCTATTTTTTGCGGGTGCAAGTAGGCATGATTATCTACTGTACCTAAGCTTGTTTTTGCAAGAACTCTGCCAATATCATCTTTCATTTTATCTTTTTCTATAAATTCTTGACTTGGAAAAATTTCTTGCCCCAAACCAATTTTACCGCTTGCCGTAATTTCTAATCGTAATAAATGACTTTTTCCAGAAAGTGCGGCAGCAAACTGATCGATTAACATTTGTAAAAATTTTTTTTGCTGCTCAGAATAAGGCTGCGCAACAATAAATTGACATTCATTATTAAATTCTTCTAAAAAATTGGTACGATTCATCACTTTAATAGTAATTGTTAAGTTATCGGCGTCTCTGTTGCGCCATAACCACGAACCATTTAAAATTTGGTTTACATATTTTTGTGCTAAAATTGCGTAACCATTTTTATCTGTATAAATTTTTAAAAATTGGGCAACATATTCTATAAATTGCTCGTCATTACAGGCATCGGGTTTAATGCTCTTACCTAATACATTTAAAGAAAACACACACTCAAAGGTATCGGAGTTTGCAGGCAAGTGCGCCACCTCTATGCGTTGCAAATTCGGTTTATCTGGGTTTTCATCATAAAAACTTTGCCCTGCAGAATGGCTTGATTGCGTACCACGGATGCTTGTTTGCACTACAGTAACAGGTGTTTTTATTTTTTTCCCCTCATGATTAACAATTGCGTAAAATAAACCCTTGCCTGTTTGTATAGAACGCGAATAAGAAAGTAAGCTTGGTTGCAATAATTGCATAGTTAAATCTCCAAAATAGTATTTGATTTTGCAATAAACATTTTTGAATTAGAAAAATAAGACCAAAATATTTTTTTATGATTTTCTTGTTTTTCGTGATTACGCAGCGATTTTACATTGCGCAATCTGCCAGCTCCCAATAACGGTTCAGCATAAATGTGCTGCACAGCTCGAGCCCCTTCTCGTTGCTGCGGCTGCTCGTCTAAAGAAACAAAACCAACAGCTAACGGAACAGCATAAAAATCTACATTTTTTTCATCACGTTTTCCTCCTTCACACATACGCAGCAATGCTTCCAATGCATCGACTTCGTGTTCATTTTTTATTTTTATGAGCTCATCACTTGCACATTCTAATACAAACGCATTATATGGAATAGAATTTAAATGAGTAAAGAAACTTTCATCAAATTTTATTTTATCAACACTTTCAATAACACCACTGCAGCAAAAGTTAGAAAAAAAGATATTTTTAAAATCTTCGCTTTGTAAAAAATCAATATTTTCATCTAAATTTTCATCTAATAAATCAATATTAAAAACAAAATCTGCAACAAAATTTAAAATACGTGTATCTACAGTTGCTGCAATAGCAGAGTTGCCGCTTGCTCTTTGATTTTCATGCCCAGGGGTAAAGCGAGGGTGTGTGATAGAACACTCTAACTCTCGTAAAAATACCGACACCGCATTAAATTTAATATTTTTATTATGCTCAAAATTGCACTTGCGTTGTGTTGCATGCATCATTCCAAGTATTCCCGTAACAGATGGAAAACCCTCCACATAAATATTCGCCATGGCTTGCGCACCCGTTACCACCACATTATGCACACCTAAAAATCCATTTTTCATAATAAACAACCTTTCAAATATTTTGAAAACAAATAAATTAAATGCAATGATATACCATTTGTAATAACTTCTTCATTTTTATTTGCATATTTTTGTAATTTATCAGCACAATATCTTGAAAATAATTCTATATTTTTTTCGTTTACTTCATGATATAAATTTTGTTCTCGGTAATCAAAATTTTTTAAAATATAGTTTGATGTACTTGCTTTTTTAAACCGTAAATCATCAATAATATCAAATACATTTTCAAAAGATTTCTCAATTAATATTTGAAGATTTTTTTCTAGTTTTTGTTTATTTTTATAAGTATAATGAAATCTTCCTTCTTCTTCATTATCAATTTTTTCTAATTCTATTAAATAATTACTAAAATTAAAAAATTTATACACTTTATAATCAAATGCTGTTTCGCATTGAGAGATTCTACTCTTTGGAAAAGTAAATTTGATGAGCTTAAATTTTCCGGCAATTGAAGCGCTCAAATCTCCCGCATTCACAGGATTTGAACCACCCACCGAAATAGTTTCAAACTGGCGGAATAAGGTATCGTGAGATGCATATCTTCTTTCCCACAATTCACGTAACATCCCATTATGAGCAATAGGACTAATTGCAAGATAATTGCCATTGTCAAGCGGCCATAAAATTTGCGGATCGGTGGCAAAAGTTGAATTATGAAAAAATGCTTCATCAATTTTTTCTTTTAAATAATATAAGTTTTTTTCTAAAATACCCAATTCAAAAAGTACCTTAATAACATCCGATTGCAACCAATTGTCAGAATGCAGCTCTTCGGCAATAGATGTTAACTTATTATTGTATTTAAATTGAGTTACAAAAAAATACTTTTTTTTGTTATCTGCTGCATTTCCACCCCAAAACAAGTTTTTTAAAAAATTTGTTGTTAAAGAATACGCAAACCGAGGATCTTTATACTGCGGTTCTTTTAAAAAAGGGTTAGGCACTGGAGTGTTGGCATCTGGAATTTTTGCATTATATTTTTGCATTCCTTTTATTGCATGCACAATATCTGCAAGAAATTTTTGGTCTTGCAAAAGAAGCTTGGCATTGTTTTCTAAATTAATATCTTTGCTCAATTCCTTTTCATAAGAATTAATAATTTCAATTATAAATTTTTTTAACTCAGAGCGCCCAAATACATTTGCTGCAGGATTTTTAGGCTGCATTGGGTCACTAGAAACTTCTTTTTTTTCGTTTTGAATCACATTGTCTCCCTTATTTATAATAAAAATTATTTGAATTTTTAATTACATCCTTTATACTTTAACTTTTATTAAATTTAAAATAATACAAATACTCCGTTTTCCCAACGGTTAATATAAAAATAAAAAGTTAAAGTATAAATTTCTCAACCGAAAAGAATCGGACAAATGCAATTCTGATGTAGCTAGCACACAAAAGAACCCTAGTCAAAATTTTCTTTAAATATTTTTCATCTTTCCAAATTTTCAATTTTTATTAAAAATCGACGAAATATTTAAACCCGATTTTACAATTTCTTTTATAAAGTCATCATACTCATTATTTTTTTTGTTTACAGGTAGCAGTTCTTGAATATTATTAATCGCATTTGGAAAGTCTTTTGCACATTGCGCAATAGCTGGAGCTAGCTTGACTTTAAGATCGTTACTTAAGCCTTTGCGCACATACACGGGTTCATTAGGGATTGGTTTCGATAACCATAAAATTTTTGTTTCTTTATAAATATTTGGATAAATTTTTTCTACTCTTGATCTTGCATCTAATATTTTTCCAGAATCTTTATCTGGCGCATTGTAATATGCGGCCGCCGCATCAACCTGACCTTGCATGAGCGCAATGATTGAGGCGTCCATACTTCCAGTAGCAACCTCTTGTGCGAATTTAGCATTAGTATTTTTCATTAAAATAGAAGGATAAATATAGCTTGAAGCAGAGCTGGCGTCAGAGTATGCAAATTTTTTTCCATTCAGATCTTTTACTGTTTTAATAGGAGAGTTACTTTTTACAAAAATAGCCGATTGGTAACTGCGCATTCCATACCGAACGGTTTGTAATAGAGGCTCGGCACCAAATTTATTTCGCGCAATGATAAAACTCACAATATCGCCAAATGCTAAATCTACTTTTTGCGCCCCCATTGCTTCCACAACCGCTATATAACTATTTGGAATTTGTAAAGTAATAAAAATTTTTGATTTTTGCTCAATACATTTTGCGACTGGCTTTGCACTGTCTAATGCTTGGATTGCTTGACTCGATGGCACAATTGCAATTTTTAAAGGGTTATTATGTGAACCAAGTTTATCTAATGCATAAGAACTTGTGATTGGTAACAAAAAACACATTGCTGAAACCAGATTTAATTTCATATTTTTTGGCCTCCAAGCAATAAGATACAAAACAAATTTTAATATTAAAATTTATCTATAATATAATTCAATTGTCAAAATTACTCTACTTTTATTTTAAATAATTACTTTTTATTTATAAAAATACAAATATAAACAAATTATTCTTATTTTATATATAATTTAAATCGATATCATGTAAATAAACACGCCAACTTGACATATGCTCCCTGCTCCTTTATTAATTGATATTGATAAAAGTTATCAATATCAATTAATGGAGTTGCCATGAATGAATTGCTTTCCTTAATTTTCTCTCTTTCACCAACATTAGATACAGCAGAGGCAAATTTTCGTACCAATCAGTATGTTGCTGGTAAAAATGCGATATCTAAAATGTCTGGTTGTTTTTTGGTGGATTATAACTACACAGAAACTGAAAGCTTACAACCAGATTATCTTGTAGACAAAAGAGTTTATGATGTTAATAAAAATCATTCTGTTAAAGAATGGATATATTCAGAAGAAATTTCTCCAAATCAAATAAGACTGCAACATATTTTGTTTTCAACAGATTTAAATGGAAACTTTATAGAACACAGTATTTTAAAACATCATGCAGAAGACTGGGAGTATAATGCACCATTTTTATATGAATTCGTTAAACCATCAGAATGGATCGTCAAAATTCCAGAACAAGATTTATGGACAAGACGTATTACAAATCTTGACGATGGCCTAAGGTACCAATGCGCCTCACAATGGGATACAAGTTCACAGTATTTAACTTGGAGCTGCGGCAATAATTTTGCCCCAATTCCAGGACGTGAAACACGCGATATGAAAAGAAAAGATTATAACACTTTAAATCGCACAACCAAAGTGATTGTATACAATCAAAATTGGTTAGAAAGACAAGAAAATATTAAAACAATTTATCAAAACGAAACTAAACTTCCGCTTGCTAGGGAAGAAGGGAAAAACTGGTACATTCGTTTAAATGATCAAGAATGCTCAGTTGCACAAAACTTTATGGCACCTAAACTCGAGTTTTGGAAACTGTTACGAGAAACTTGGAGTGAAGTATTAAACGGAAGCGCACCGTTTTCAGAAACAACTCCAACAAATCCCACTCCACGTTATGTAAAAATTTGGGAAATAGAAAAGCAAGCTTTACATTTAGACCTTACTAACCCCGAACAAAGAGCTAGCACTAAAAATGAAATTTTAAACGTTATTAACTTGTATAAAAAATAAAGTTACAATAAATTATAAATGCCAGTTAATAGTTGAGAAAGTTATTGTGAGGCTTGAAGAAATAGCTCCAATTTGTTAAATAATTTTTGCACAAACAAAATTAACAAAGGAGCTACCAATGGACTGGCAGAGCCAACTCATCACTGTATACCTTACTACCTGCGATTTCTTTTCTCAACTCTCTCCAACCTCTTTTTTAAAAATTAGTCCAAACTCAAATCCCTCGTTCACAGACCAAGAAGTCACCACTATTTACATCTTTGGAGTTTTAATGAAACAAAAAAATATAAAAGCTATTTTTAACTTCACTAAAAATTTTATTCCAAACTGGTTTCCTCACTTGCCTTCTTATGAAGGATTTTTGTCAAGACTTAATAGCTTAAGTAAACTCTTTCCTGAACTTGCAAACTTTATTTTAAAAAATAATAAATTTAAAATCCCTAAAACAAAATCCAAACCTTTTATTCTTATTGACTCTTTACCTATTATACTCACAACTGGTTTTCGGGCGCACAAGTGCAATACTGCAAACGATATTTCTGCTATTGGCTATTGCTCTTCAAAAGATAAATTTTACTATGGGTTAAAACTTCATCTCGCTGCTTTGTTTCAAAATAAAAAACTTGCCGCACCTATTGATTTTAAAATCACACCCGCCGCAACTCACGACTTAACTGCTGTTAAGAATGATCTTTTAAACTTCAAACATTCGCAAATCTTTGCCGATCGTGCTTACTGTGACAAATCAACTAAAAAAAACTTGAATCAAATAAACTCTAAATTACACACACCAATTAAACTCTCTCGGAATAAAAAAACTCTTTCTAGTGATGAGAAAGTTTATTCTAAATCTGTTAGCTCTATTCGGCAGTCCATTGAAATCCTTTTTAACTGGTTAATTGAATCCAGCGGTATTCAAATCGCATCAAAAGTTCGATCGACTAAAGGCCTTATCGTCCATGTTTTCGGACGATTTTCTGCCTGCCTGTTTAACTACTTATTCAAATTCTAATTGATTTTTCTCAACTATTAATTGGCATTATAACTTTATTTTTCAACTTTTTAATTTTTTATTTCATAAATTAAAATTAATTTAAAAATATTTTTAATTATTAAAAATTACCATGCAGGCACTGCGCCAGGAAAAAGTTCTTCGGTCTTTTTCTTAATTTCATCAGAATTCATAATAGCTTTTAAAGTTTGAAATATTTTCTTATCTTTATCAACTTGCCTTACAACAATGACATTCACATAAGTTTTTGCAGTTGTGGGGTTTTCGCGAACAAGCGCTTCTGCAGGCTTAAAACCTGCATTTAAAACAAAATCATTATTTAAGACAACAGCAGTCACATCATAGGATGCACGCGCAGCCTGAGCAGCGTCTACAGTTCTAATCGTTAAACTTTTAGGATTTTGGACAATATCTTTTAAGTTTGGAAGCTCGCCAGCATTATGACGTAACTTTATTAATCCGGCATTTTGTAACAATACTAATGCTCTACCTTGATTACTGGTATCATTAGGAATAATAATAGAATCCTTTTCTTTAATTTGATTAATATTTTTGATCTTGCGAGAATAAATTCCCATAGGATAAATAAAAGTATTGGCTACAATAGCTAACTTATATCCTCTTTTTTCAATAGCTTGATTTAAAAACGAGACTGTTTGAAAAATGTTTGCATCAAGATCACCAGAATTTAGCGCCTCATTCGGCATTTGATAATCGACAAAAGGAACAATTTTAAAATTTAAATTGTATTTTTCTTTGGCAATTTTTTTTGCAACTTCCATAATTTGTACAGAAGGTCCTGCAGTAATTCCTATTTTTATAGTTTCTTCTGCAAACAATAAATTGATTTTTAAAAATAACAAAACAGGTAAAAAAACAAATTTTATAATACATTTTAAAGTCATAGAAAATCCTTATCATTAATTTTACAAATGAGAAACTTTACGAGTGATAAAGTCGCCTAAAAACTGAATAATTAATACAAGTAAAACTAACATAACTAGGGCTTGTAACATAACAGGAGTATTAAATTGATAATACCCATACTGTATCGCCATATTACCTAAGCCACTTCCCCCCACAGCACCTGCCATTGCAGAATATTCTGTAAGACTTACAAATAAAATTGTGCACGCATTCGATATTCCTGGCACCGCTTCAGGTAACAAAACTTTATATATAATTTGAATTGGTGATGCACCCATTGCTTGTGCCGCTTCTATAAGTCCAGAATTCACACTCGCTAATTTACCTTCTACCACTCTTGCAAAAAAAGGAATTGCTGCAACACTTAATGGTACCATTGCTGCAGCAGTACCAATAGAAGATCCTACAATAAAACGAGTAAACGGAATTATAGCTACCATTAAAATTACAAAAGGAACAGAGCGGCCAATTGTTACAATACTACTTAATATTTTATGAACCAACACATTTTCATAAAACATACCTTTAGCTGTAACGGTAAGACCAATTGCAATTGGCAAACCAACTATAAATGCAGAAAATCCTGCAACCAAAACCATATAAATTGTTGAAAGCGTTGCATCAAGCAGTGTATTTAATGTTTCCAGGAACATATCCTAAAACCTCTGTAGAAATATTTAACTGATTTAAAAAATGAATACCCAAATCAATATCTTTTTGCTCTCCAATTACCTGACAAAGCATCAAACCTAGAGGAGAATTATTGACTAAATCAATGTGTGCTTGCAAAATATTCACTTGCAAACCAAATTTAACAATAAATGTTGAAATAATAGATTGACTCGCTGTTTCTCCAATAAAAGTAAACTTAAGAATTGGCGCTAAACCACTACTTGGATTTTGTTGTAACGAATTTTCAATACTTTCTGGAAGAGCAATATGAAAAGTAGATTTAACTAAAGATTTTGCAATTTGAGTTTTAGGAGCGCTAAACAATTGAAACATAGAATTGATTTCTACTAATTCGCCATTTTCAATTACAGCAACACGATCACAAATAGATTTTACCACTTCCATTTCATGAGTGATTAATAATATTGTAACGCCAAATTTACTATTAATTTCTTTTAACAAAGATAATATTGATTTTGTTGTTTCTGGATCTAAGGCAGAAGTGGCTTCATCACATAATAATACTTTTGGATTAGTAGCCAAAGAGCGTGCAATTGCAACACGTTGTTTTTGTCCACCGCTTAATTGATGCGGATAATAGTTACTTTTATCTGTTAAACCAGTAACATTTAGTAAATAATTAACTCGCTCTTTAATAAATTGTTTGCTTTCACCCGCAAGCCTAAGAGGCAAAGCCACATTATCAAAAACATGAGCAGATGCTAAAAGATTAAAATGTTGAAAAATCATTCCAATATTACGACGCTGTTTTCTTAAATCAACCTCTTTTAGTTCTGTTAAAGAAACACCATCTAAAACAACCTCACCCTGTGTTGGTTTTTCTAAAAGATTAACAGTACGTAACAAGGTACTTTTTCCTGCTCCACTCTTTCCAATAATGCCAAATATCTCACCTTTAAGAATATGGAGATCAATTCCTTTTAAGGCATAAGAAAGACCTCGTTTTGTGTTGAAAGTTTTTTTAATTCCAATAAGTTTAATCATATTAGTACCTAATAATTAAAAACAAATAAAATAAATATTATTTTTGTTACTTCAATAAATGATTATAAATAACAAGAATAACAGTTAAATACAGGTTTATTATTTAATTTAATAAAAAAAGAAAGATTAAGCAAAGAAGATAGTATGAAGGACATAGAGATAGTTCCCGCTTTAGCTGAATTTAGTTATTCACAACAGAACGCCCGCAAGCTGATTGTCAAATCGGCGCTCAGGCACCTTAAAACACACAAACACGATATCGTCAACTTGAATTTTTAATGAATAATTAATGACAAGAGTTATTGCCCATGGTAAAATTTGTCTCACATTATTTATGAGGTTAAATGTGAAAACCACAGTCCCTGATAAGCCTCTGAACTCCCCACTCACTATAAGTTTGGGAGCTGTTTTTAAATTTGGCGGCACCAGTGTTGGGTCAATTGAACGCATCGAGCACGTTGCCGACCTCTGCGTAAAACTCAAGCCATCTGCTGTTGTCGTTTCGGCAATGTCTGGCGAAACCAATCGCTTAATCGGGCTTGCGCAACAAATTACTACGATGCACAATGTGCCCGAATACGACATGCTTGTTTCTACTGGAGAGCAGGTGTCAGTTTCTTTATTAAGCCTTGCGTTACGCAAGCGAGGCATCCACCCAGAACCAATGCTCGCAGCACACGCAGGAATTTTAACAAACTCAGAATTTTCAAAAGCAAGTATTCAAAAAATTAATAGCACAGCAATTCATACTGCTATTCAGCAAGGAAAATTGCCTATTATTGCAGGTTTTCAGGGAATCACTGAAAATGGCCACCTTACTTCTTTGGGACGTGGAGGCTCAGATACCTCGGCAGTTGCTATTGCTGCAGGAATTGGAGCTAAAGAATGCGTTATTTATACAGATGTTGATGGCGTTTACACGACAGATCCCCGTATGTGTAAAAATGCAAAAATTATTCGACATATTCATTACGAAGAAATGCTAGAAATGGCGAGCCAAGGAAGCAAAGTTTTGCATATTCGGAGCGTGCAACTTGCTGCAAAGTGGGGAATAAAATTAATGATTAAAAATACGTTTTCTAATGATAAAGGAACAACAATGGACATTTTAAATTGCCCTATTGAAGGGGAAGTTGTTTCAGGAATTGCTGCGACGCAAAACGAATCTTGGATACAAATTAGTTTGCCTCACAGCCCTTCTTTTACTTTAGCAAATGTATTTGGCCTACTTGCAGAAAAGCATGTTAATGTAGATATCATTACGCAAAATATAGAAGAAAATTATACCAAGTTTAGTTTTACAGTCACACAGTCTGATTCTCAAAACGCAATCGAAATTTTAAGTCACTATTTTCCCAGAGCAAACATTAAGAAAAATGATGATGTTGCTAAAATTTCTATTGTAGGAGTTGGTATGCGCACGCATGCAGGTGTGGCTTCAAGAATGTTTCAATCTTTAAGTGCAAAAGACATTAAAATTTTGCTGGTTTCAACTTCAGAAATTAAAGTAGCTTGTCTTATTCCAAAAGAAAAAATTGAAGAGGCTGTTCAAGTATTGCACTCAGAATTTATCCGCCTTTAAGAATTTCGCTTGCTTTTAATCCTGTTAATTTTTTAAGATTAAAAATAAACCACCACAAACCAAATATTGAAATTAAAAATTTAGGAAGTGCAATAACGATGTAACTTTTCCATGTCATTTCGGCAAGTTCTTTATTAAAAGATTCGGTACCAGCAGGGCTTACAATAATTTGTATTGCTAGAATATAATTTAACAAACCACTTAGAAAAAAAGCAAAACCAAAAACCATGGTAACTTGCCACATTAATGATTTAAATTGAGACTCCGCTTTATTTTCTTTTAATTTATTTTCAAGCAAGTCAATTTTAAAAATATTTTCGTTATAAACAAAATAATTCACAAAAGGCTTACCAATCCATGCACTAACAATAGTAAACACACCTAAAAAGGTGGGGATAGATGCTTCTTGCACAGCAAACCAAAATCCATCAACTTTATAAAAAGCAAAAATACCTTTGATAAAAATACTCACAATACCCAAAATTGCGATAGGACTTGCTTGTTTTCTTTTAGAAAAATCATAAATTCCGTAACAAAGTGGAATTGCCAATGCCAAAAGCAGTGTTTTTAAAGGCCCTAATGAAGTGTTGAGCTTTGAAAGGACTAAAACAGGGAGAGCAACATAAAAGATAATTGATGCCCAAAGATTTTCTTGGGTTTTTGGCGCCTTATTATAACTATCAGTAATAACGCTATTTTTATGAGTATTTGATTGTTCCATAAATGTTTTCTATCTTTCCTAGTTATCAAAAAACAATGAATAAAAAAAAGACAGTAGCACAAAAATATCAGGGTCACAGCAAAAAATGCTCACTTAAACTCTTGTAAAACCATCCGATTAAAAACACCACCCTATCCATAAGTCCAGGAGATTATAAAAATGGATTTTAACTTAGACGAATTCAATGCAAGTAAAGTCAATGAAGTTATAAGGTTTATCACACACAAAACAAAAGAACTTGGTTTTGACATGGCATCACGCCCAGAAACAGGTGCCTTACTCCGCGTACTTGCGGCATCTAAACCTAACGGAACATTTTTAGAAATTGGAACTGGTACAGGGTTTGGTACTGCATGGCTTCTTGAAGGTATGGACAACAACTCTAAATTAATCAGTATCGAAAGTGATTCAACAGTACAATCTGTTGCAAAACAAGCGTTTATAAAAGACAAACGGTTACAATTGATAACAGAAAATGGCGATGATTTTCTAAAACAACAATTACCAAATACCTATGATCTTATTTTTGCTGATGCGTTTCCTGGTAAGTATAATTTACTTTCCGAAACGTTAAATCTTTTAAAACCCGGTGGATTTTATATTGTCGATGACATGTTACCCCAATCAGACTGGCCAGAAGATCATTATCCACTTGCAAAGCAGGTCCTAAATAATCTTAAAAATCTAAATAACGTAACATCTGTTGGGCTTCATTGGTCGAGTGGATTAATTATTATAGTACCAAAAACAAAGGGTTAATAATGGGCAAAAAGATCAACTATAATTTTAAAAATATTCAAAATGATGATGAATGGAATTTTTTTAGAGAAAATTTTACATTAGACAAAAACTATATTCATTTATCTTTAGCAATTCATGTACCGCATAGCAATACTTTAAACATCGAAATTGATAAATTTAGAAAAATGATTGATTGCAATCCAGATTTAATGCGAAGAGAAAGACATCAATACACTAACCATACATTAGACGCTGCAGCAAAACATCTAAATACAAATAAAAATTTAATTGCACTGACTGATAGTTCAACAATGAGTCTTTCCTTAATACTCAACGGACTAGATTTTAAAAATAATGATGAAATTCTTACAACTAATAGTGAACATTATTCACTCGAAAAATTATGCGAACATAATGCAGAAAGGCACAATTTAAAATTAACAAAAATTAATTTAAAAAAATGTTTAGAAATGAATAACAAAGTAGAAATCGCAAAATATATTACTAGCTATATAAATAATAATACATCTGTAGTTTTTATTTCATGGGTAAACTCTAAATATGGAATAAAAATGCCTCTACAAGAAATTTCTAAAGAGTTACAATTAATCAATACTACAAGAGCAGAAAATAAAAAAATATTACTTTGTGTAGATGGTGTCCATGGATTTGGTGTAGAAAATATAAATAGTATTCATGATCTCGGTGTCGATTTTTTTGCAGCTGGTTGTCATAAATGGTTGTTTGGACCACGTGGAACAGGTTTACTTTGGGGAAGTGAAAGAGGATGGAAAAGATTAAAACCCACCATTCCATCTTTTGAAAAAATCGCGTGGGATCATTATTTAGAATGGAATAATCAAAAAGCTGCGGAAGAAGAACTCATTAAAGCAAAATTATGCACACCTGGTGGATTTAAAACGTTTGAATACATTTGGGCACTTCGACATGCTTTTGAGTATCAAGAAAAAATTGGTAAGCAAAATATCCATGAAAGAGTTCATTATTTAACAAAAATTGCAAAAAAGGAATTAGAAAAATCTCCAAATATTATTATCCATACACCAATTAACGATGAGCTATCTTCAGGGTTTGTATGTTTTAATATTAATGGAATAAATCCTACAGAAATTGTTAATAATCTTGCTAAACATAATATTATTATTGGACAAACTCCATATAAAGAATCATGCGCAAGAATTACACCAAGCATTTATAATTCAGAAAAAGAAGTTATTTATTCATGCGAAAAAATAAATAATTTTGCACATGAAAGCATTTAAAATGGAAAGTAGTAAGTTTGATATTATTATTTTAGGTGCAGGTGCACAGGCAACAGCGTTTTTATCTGCGATTTATCATATAACTAAAAATATTAAAAAAATTCCTAATTTAACTATTGGAATAGTAGATAAACAAGAAAACTACGGTTGCGGAGTTATCTATAACGAAGATTATCCATGGATTATTATGAATACACCAATTACAGATTTATCGGTTGAGCTAAATAATAATCTTGATTTTTCAGATTGGTTACAAGAAAATATTGAATTATACTGCACTGTAAAAACAAATAACTATGTATCAAGAAGTGTATTTGGAAAATATTTAAATTATAAATTTAACTTTTATAAAAATTGTTTATTAAAAAATGGGGTTCTTGTTGAAACAATTAACGGTTTAGCTGTAAATATAGAAGATAATCCTATTAACAAAGATGTGATAGTAACATTACATGACAAAAGATCATTATTGACTAAAAATCTTGTAATCGCAATTGGAAAAGAAAATTCAGAAGACATATATGACTTAAAAAAACATTCAAATTACATTCATTCACCATTTCCAGCATTTAAAAAAATTGCACATTTCCCAAAAAAATCATGTGTAGGAATTATTGGTTCAAATTTAACTGCTATTGATGTTGCTGTAACGTTAAAACATTTAAATCACCAAGGTAAAATCATTATGAGTTCTAGAGGAGGATTACTACCAGAAGTAAAAGGAAAGCATCTTAGAGCTTATCCTCCAAAATACGCTCTGCATAAAAATTACCTAAAAATTTTTAATAATAAAAAAAATGACTTAACACTACTTGATATTCTTAGACCTATTAGAAAAGAATTAAAAAATTATAATTTAAACTGGAGAAATATATTTTTTCCAAAAACATTATCTCCAGATAACACTCAAAAATTTGAACAAAGAGTTTACGAAGCAATAAATTTTCCAACAAACTTTAATATAATTCTTGGAATGATACCTGAAATTGCAAAAACATGGAATTTAGTTAAAAACTCAGAGATTGACTTATTTATTAAAAAATATCATCGCTTTATTCATCAAAAACATGGTGCAATCCCTCTTGTTAATGCAAAAAAAATACTCGAATCTTCTAAAAACAGAACAGCTAAATTTAAAAGGCGATATTTTAGATATTAGATATGAAAATAATAAATTTAAAATAGAATACAAAAACAATGATAAAACAGAATGTGACTATATTGTAAATGCAATGGGAACTAAAAAAAGCGCGTGCAATAATATTTTTCTAACATCTCCATTTAAAAGCTTGTGTCAATACAATTTAATTAATGAAGTAAGTGGTGGAGGAATTATTACTGATTTTTTAACAGGAAAAATTCAATCAAAAAATAATAAATACTCACCACGCATAAGGGCTATTGCGCATAATGCGGAAGGAAGTCATCCATTTATTAATAACTTTGCATGGATATTAGAATCGAGTCATCACGTTGCAGAAGACTTAATTAATGAGGTTTTGAATGCCCACAAAAAATATTAATAATGCAGGACTAGTTTGCATTGTTGATGCTTACTCAACAGGAAAAAAACTTGTTTCAGAATTTCTTAAATTTGGAACAATTTGTATACATATTAAAAGCTCGCAAAAAAATGCTTTAGACCCAAGACGACCAGAATTTTATGAAGAAATTCAATTTGATGGCAACATACATGAACTACAAAAGACAATCAAACAATTTAGCCCACAACACATTATTGCTGGCTCAGAAATGGGTGTTGAATTGGCAGACAAGTTAATTGATAATTTAAACATTAGAAATGCTTGCAATCCTAAAACAACTCATTATAGACGTAACAAATACGCGATGCATGAGTGTTTAAGAAAAAATAATTTATCTTCAATTCAGCAATTAAAATCAGATAATAAAAATAAAATCGTTGAGTGGTGTCTCAATCTCAAAAAATGGCCTGTAGTTATTAAACCCCTAAACAGTGCCGCGAGTGATGGAGTAACAATTTGTGAAACTATTGATGAAGTAAAAACTGCGATCGAAAAAATTCTAAAACAAGAAAATCGCTTAGGTATTAAAAACGAAGAAATTCTTGCACAAGAATTTCTAGATGGAACTCAATATTTTGTAAATACTGTAAGTTGGAACGGCGAACATTTTATTTCTGATATATGGATTCAAAAACGCAAAAGATTACCAGGCAAAGCATTTTTATTTGAAAGTATGGCGCTATGTGATAGAGAAGGACAAATAGAAGAGCATCTTGCAAAATATACTATAGAAATTTTAAATACTTTACAATTAACTCATGGTGCTGCGCATAATGAAATTATGTGGACAGAAAAGGAACCTGTGCTAATAGAATTAAATGCAAGACTCATGGGAGGAGCAATTGAAGATTCCTCATTTAAATCTGCACTAGGATATACACAAGCAGAGCTACTTGCTATTGCCTATTTAGATTCAAATACATTTTTAAAAAAATATGCAAATAAAAAATATAATTTAAAAAATAACTTAACAGAAATTTCGTTTTTATTTAGTAAAAATGGAACATTAAAAAACTTTACAAAAAAACATGCAATTGAAAAAATGGAGTCATTTCACTCATTTTATGGATTACCTCCACCTGGTACGCAAGTAATAAAAACGGAAGATACATTAGGAAATCCTGGTTATGTTTACCTGCTACACCAAAACAATCATGTTATTAATAAAAATTTAAATCAAATTTTAGAATGGCAAAACAATGATGAAATATTTATAATTGATTAAAGCTATTTTAACTTTAATTTCCATACATAAAACATATATCCATTATGCTGTTCACCTAAAGAGGCTATTCTTTCTGAATTATAAGCAAACGACATTCTTTGATTTAGGACTACAACAAAGTATTTCTTATCTACAAAATACTCAGATAATCTTTTAGTATATTCACTATTTACTGTTGAATTTTCAACCGCTTCTTTATACAATTTTTCATATATATTATCAGGAGGCGACTCATTTGATAAAAACGAATTTTTTCTAAAATATGCAAAATTTTTATTTGGATCAATTGAAGGAAATGAAAAACCACTCCAAAGTAATACATTTGTGTCATTATACTTGAATTTATTATAATTAATATCCGTATCATAAAAAACTGTATAAATTCCAACGTCCCTTAATTGTGAAATAATTTCTTGAATATAAGGAAGTGAATTGATATTTTCAATATTTGCCCAGTATGTATGTACATGAAAAACCCTATTTTTCCACAAATAATGCGGTACTTCATTTAAAAGAAGTTTTGCTCTTTTAATATTTCTTTTTTCAATAGGTATATTTGCTCTAAATTTTCTGATAGAACTAAAAATAGGAATCATTTGATTTTCTGGAACTATTTCTTTAAAATGCGCCTTTGACGCAATTAATTCTCTATCAAGAGCCAAAGAAATCGCTTCTCTAAATTTTGCATTTGCCCCTAATAAAGTTTTATGATTAAAGAAAAAACCTCCATTAGTATAAATACTTGGAAATACAATACGACGATCTGTTTTGGAGTTGCCTCTAGTTAAATTTCCTAATAATATTTTAATATCGCCTTTATTTTTATTACTAAAAATAAATTTAATGTAACGTGGTATATTTTCTTGTTCATTAAATTTTTTTAATACAAATTCATAGCTATTTAAATCATAACTTTCTATTTTATATTTACCAAATCCAATTGGATGCTTTAACCAGTTATTATAAAACGGATCAAACTCTTCTATTGGTACAATAGGTAATCTTCCAATAGAAATTCTGTTAAAAAACAAATTATTAGTGCGCTTTAATTTAAAATTAATATTGTATTTATCAACAACCTCTATTCCCTTAACCAAACCAGTTGGATAATAAATAGAATTAATTTTTTTTAACTTAATTTTTTTGCTCTTCAAATCATCTATTCCAACAATATCATCTAAAATTGAAGCAATAAATTTATTTTTATTTTTTAGTATTAGCTGTCTAATTAAAGAAAATTCAACATCGTATGCTGTAACTTCTCTATTATTATGAAAAAATATATTTTTCTTCAATGTCGCAAAACAATAATTATAATCACAAGTGTATTTATCAAGTAAGGTATTTTGTGGAATTTCATTTTCATTAAAATTTTCTTCAATTGAAATTAAACTTCCATTAACTGAGGCTGTAAAAGTTTCAATTACATGAGCAAGAGCCCTAGATGTGTCCCAAGGAATTTGAGGAATTTCTGACAAATTAATAGTAATTGTTTCATCTGTTGGAAATAGTTCATTATAAGTTGTTAGATATACAACCTTGTGGTAAACAACAACAATCAATAAAATAATTGTTATTAATAACATTGCCATTATAATGTAAACTTTTTTAAAAATCATCATGCATTATTCCACAAATATTTTTTTATAAAAATTTATTTAATTAAAAATTTTGTAAAAAAACTTCTAAAATTTAAAAAACTCAATAATACAAAAATTATTCTCGAACTGATTGCAGTCAATCAGTACATTAGGATAAATTTATAATATAATTTTTACTAAATATTGTCAAATAAATCAAGAAAAATTATAATATATTACTTTTAATAAAGCTCGAAAAAAACCTACGCGGCTGTAGTCTAGAATGCAAATCAGAGCTCTTTTCATGCAACACCAAATCGCAGACTATGTTAGCAGCCCACGCTCCAGCAGAAAACCCTGTTGCGAGCCAGCCCGTGTTACCTAAAATCCTTCCTAGCTTACCAAACTCTCCCAAAATAGGAAGTTCATCACAGGGATAACAATCCGCCAAAATTCTTTTTTCAACGCATTTTATTGATTTTTCATAAATAAAATTGTTCTTAATTTCAATTTTTAGCTCGTCCATTAAAAATTTAAAAATTATATCTTTATGATATTTTTCAATACTATTAAATACTTTATCTTCTATTAAGACATTTTCTAAATTAATGCCCGCACCAGCGCCTGGCAATAAAAAGCGTGGTCCAGAAATTTTAATAAATATTTTCTCAAGTATTGAATAAGCAACAAGTGAAATGTGACCATTTGACATTCGATAAGAAAAAGGAAATTTTATATTTGTCTTTGGCAAAATAGCTTCATAATCATACAAACAATCACTCATTGGAACAAGAATATTATTGTACCTAGAAAGTAACTTAGAAATATTTAAAGAATTTCCAAGAATAACAATTTCTGTATTAGTTTGCTGCCCATTTGCCAAAGTTAAATTACAATTATTTTGTGTTTCACTAATATTTATAACTTCACTTTGTATAAAAGTGACATTATTCTTTTGAAGAAATTGAATAATTTTTTTTTGGAATAATTTTTTATCTAAACAAATATAAGCCGAGTTAGTTTCTTTAAAAATATTATTTTTATTTGTCTTTTCTAACCCAAATCCAAGTGCACTTGCTTGATGCAACTCATCAACTTCAAAATCTTTTAGACCAACTCTATAACATTCTGAAGCTAACCAGTTAGACTTATCTTCAATAAGAGGTAATATATTATTATAAAAAAACATTGTTCCTTTATTACAAAATTCTTGTAAATACAAAGCAACCTGATGACCATGTGCAGCATGTGCACGAGTTGGTGGGTCATTGAGCGAAGGCCAACATGCATTTACCGAATGCAAAAAGCTTTCCATAGGCTGAGTATTCTGAGGGTATATTAAACCTACACGTAAAGTTTGTTGTGCAAGCAATATTGCACAAAAACAAGAAAAAGGACCTGCTCCAACAATAACAACATCAAACTCTTTCTGATTCATTTTTTAACTTTCTAATTAATAATGTTAAAATACAAACCAATTTTAAAATTAAAAATTATCTAATTTTTATTACATATAAAAGCGCACCAGTCACCCATAACTTTAATATTTTCAATATTTAAGTGTTTATCTTGTAAATAAACTTTAAATTCTTCCATCTCTGAAACTAAAATACCTGACAACAAAATTTTACCGCTATCAGAAATATGATCACAAATTGCAGGAATTATCATTTTTAGGGGTTTGGATTGAATATTAGCAATTGCCAAATCAAAGTCTTTATCATAAATATTTTCAATAGAATCGTAAGTAAATTGTATATAAGGTACATTATTATTTAAAACATTCTCCATTGCTATACGTATACAATCAGGATCGATATCATTAGCAAGCACGCATTGAGCTCCCAATTGACTAGCAGCAATTGCTAAAATACCACTTCCTGTTCCTACATCTAAAACTTTTTTAGGCATATGCAAATCTAGCATAAGTTCCAAACAAAGTCGAGTTGTTTCATGCTGGCCAGTGCCAAATGCCATTCCGGGATCGATAATAATTTTATGTTCTTGTTTAAAAACAGCCGGATCTTCCCATGGAGGTAAAATTGCGATTTTAGAACCAATAAGAATTGGTTTAAATGAAGATTTCCAGCTTTCCTTCCAGTTTTGATCTGCAATTGGTTTAATGTAAAATGTTTCGTTATTAAGCGGAATATTTGCTTTAGGAAACAAATATTCTAAAGATTTTTGAAGTGATTGCAAATAATGTTGATCTTCACTATAAATAATTACTGGTGAATTTTTAACATACTTGTCATAAAATTCTTGTTTAACACCATCAATAAAGTGTGCCGAATCTTCATCACAATCAACACTGCCTAATACAAAATTATCGACTCCCAGATCATCCAATAGCGATGCAAGAAGATCTTTACTATTTTCATCTATATTGATACCCAATTCGTAACAAATATTATTTTGTTTTTCCATTTAACTTAAATCCTTATTATCCTAACTATATTTTTATAAAGCACTTTAAAAAATATTATAAAGAATTATTTCTAACATTATTTCTATTTTTCATATTAGCTGATATAGCATGCTCAAGGCACACGAGGTCTACTAAAATCAACCTCTAAATTGCCATATCCTTTTTTTAAGGAGAAAAAAAGTGTTTTTACCAGAATATATAAATGACAAAAATACTACTAAATCTGATTTTAGCCGGATTGTTATTGGTGGAGGCGCGCTTGGGCTTTTTATTGCAAGTTGCATAAGCAAAGAATTTTCCAATAATAATTTAACTATTCTTACTAAATCAAAAATTAAGCAACCCGTTTTGATTCAAGATTTAACTCACAATATTTCACAATTTTACTTTCAAAATATTGTATTAAGTAAAAATTTTAAAAACAATTCTATAAAACTTTCTCAAGCCACGCCTTTCGCTATTTTGTATATATGTATTCCTCCGGAGCTCATTAAAAAATCCTATCAATACATAAATAAAATTATAAATTGCAATTCTCATATAAAAAAATTTTTTATTATATTTTTAAATAATGGAATTGTTGATCCAAACATAATTAAAAAATTTAACAAAAAAACATTAATATTTATTAGATGCATTGTTTTATCTGGATTCCTCAGAGAAATAAAAGATAATTCTACCATTATTAAAAACACATCAGGAAAAAATATTTATTATGGATCTAGTTCCAAAATTTCAAAACCACATTTATCTAAAATACTGCCTATGGAATACTTAAAATACAGCTACAAAAAAAACATATTTAATATTGAAAAAGCAAAGTTTATTACTAATTTCTTACTTGGTCTATGTATAGGCAAAAAAATACTTCCAAATTCTGAAATTTTTAAAATATTACCCAAAGAACAAAGAAAAGTTGTTTTTAAAAACTTTTGCTTATTATTCCCTGATACGTCTATTACTCCACTTTTTATAGAAAAATATTTTACCGAAACAATAAAAAATACAGCTGAAAACTTTAATAGCATTTCTGTTTCGTGGCATAATGGTAATTCAAAACCTATTGATTATTTTGTTGCAAATATTAAAAAAATGTCTTATTCAATAAAGAAAAGAGAAGTCATTCTTTTCTTTAATAGATTTATAAAAAAATTTCAACTTAATTGAAAGATATCAAATGATTGATTTTATATTCCAAAAATTAATTTTAAGAAGAAATCCATATATTACATTACTATTTATATTTTTAAATGTAATTTACTACATTTATATTTGCTCTGTACCAAGCTTTTCTATTCAAGAAATTTTTTATGGCCCAAGTTATAAATCTCTTGTCTTACATGGCGCAAAAGAAAATGGCCTCATTGCAGCAGGTCAAATTCACCGTTTTTTTTTCCCATCTTCATGCATGCCAATTTAGTTCATCTTTTTGTTAATATGTTTGGTCTTTGGACTGTAGGTAGAATATTAGAGCTTATTGCTGGTTCAAAAAATACTTTTTTACTTTATATCATAGCAGGTATAACAGGAAATATTTTTAGCTTTGCACTTGCCCCTAATTTATCGGTAGGTGCTTCAGGAAGCTTATTTGGTATTTTATTTTGTTTATATATTGTTCAAAAATACGAAGAGAATGTTGCTAAAGAACTAAATATTAAAACTGTAAATGTTAATGTTGGTAAAGCAATATTAATTAATGTTTTTATTAATATTGCTTTTGGAATATTTGCACCAATTTTTGACTGGGCTGCACATCTTGGAGGGGCAATTGCTGGTACATTATTTGGATTAGGATTAACAACTAAACATAGAAGAAATTTAAACTTCATATTAGGAATTCAGAAAAAAGAAAAATTTTTAAAAAGAATTTTTTTTCGCTATCAAAATTATTTTATTATTCTTTTATTAATAAATATTTTATTTTTACTTTCTTACTTTAATGTTAAAAAATATCAAAAAATTTATGGAGAGGGCGTTTATCTTGCATCTCAAAATCAAACTATTTTTTTAAAAAACTCTGAATTATATCAGTATAAAGATATTTTAGAAGAACAAAATACAGAAACAAAATTTGAAAACCTATTAAATGGAGCATACACACTTCATAGTTCTGGACACTTTTTTGCTTCTCGAATTTTATACGAGGTTTTAATTTCATTGTATAAAAATCAAAATTATACAATTACTGATGATAAGCTTAAAGAAATTAATAATGCTTTAAATCTTTCTAGAAATAGGCAAAATTTAACAAATCATTACCTAAGTCAAATTTCACCAATTTCGTATATTACTAATATAGAAGAAATATGCTCTAAACCAGCGGAATTATATTTAACACTTGGATATTTTGATATTTCTGGAAAGCTGTTTGAATGTGCTTTTTTATTAAATACCCAAAATGATGATTTTGCAATTAAGGCAGTTGAATCCTATGAATTATCTAAAAACAAAAAAGGTATTGCAGAAATCTTAGAAATAGTAGACTTAACTTAAAAATCATAAAAGTTGCGCAAATATAAAAATTTGTGCAACTTTAACACAATATTAATTAATCATTAATAGAAACTGTGTAAATATTTCGATTACCTTTATGGTGATTTTGTTTTTTAGCATGACTTTTTTTCATTTGCTCTACAGCTTTTTTAGCGCATTGATGGATACTATTATACATATCTAAAGTTTTAACTGTAACATTTCCATTAAACGCTCCGTCCGTCCAAATAAGATGTGCAATTTGTTGTTCACGCTCAATTGATAAGGTCCATTTTGTTGAAACTTGACTTAATGCAATTGGATATAATTTGTCTTTTATTTCGGATTCACAAACTTCTTTTAAAGCTTGAGTAAGTTCAAAGCCATGAGCAGCAATTTGTATTGACATAAACTCTCCTTTGTTCAATGAGCTCCAGTCCAATATATATTATCTTTTGCTATTTATCTACCACATTTATTATTTTTAAGAATATGATTTTTGTGCAATTAAAATTGGAATTAAACAAGATTCTTCTAATGCAGACGTTTTGCTTCCCAAAAAAAACTTTGCAAGAGCATTTCCTTTTCTTGCACCAATTATTAGCAAATTATTTTCTGAATCATTATTGATATAATGTAAAATTTCTTCACCAACTCTACCAATATGAAGATGCGTTTTTATTTTTGTTAAATTGAAATCATTAACTAATTTTTGCTTTATTTTAGTTAATTCTTTATTTTTAATTTTCTTAACCTCTTCTATTGTTTCTGTTTGAATTTGTGATGGAATATAATCTATTGGAAAAACATGAGACACATTCATATCAAAATGCAAATTTACGGTATCTACCACATGCATAATTGAAAGATACCCATGTAACTTTTGTCCTAGCTCTGCTCCATACTCTTCGGCAAGCGCACTGTCTTCTGTAAGAGAAGAGGCAACAACAATTCCGTTTGGCAACCATTCAATCCATTGTTCATTCCTTGGCAATAATAATGTTGAAATTTTACATTCTTCCCGTATTTCCGACGCAGGAGAGCCAAATAATAAACGCTCCCAAAAATTGTAATCTTGTTTTGTAACAACAACCAAATCAAAAGAATATGCACTCTCTTCAATAATATCAAGAGCGGCAATCACTTCATTTTCTAACCTAATTTCATAATTGATATTTTCTGGCATTTTTATTTTGTATTTTTTGGCAAGAGACTCAATATGCTCAAGAGTTATCATTTTTTTTTGCTCAATAAATTTTAAATATTCTGCTGTATAAGGAACTTCTGTTTGTGATGGCACAATATTTTCATCTAAAAAATAATTTGAATCATGTTTATAAAAATCTCCACAACTTAATACTGTTAGCTGTGCTTTTAATTTTTCTGCTAATCTTAGTGACACAATTTCAGCATTTTTAGAAAAAGAAGAGAGATCAGTAACGCAAAGGATTTTACGAATTAAACTCATGCAAAAATTCCTTATATAATTTTTTACCTATTTCTATTTATTTTTTCAGCTTCTTTTACTCTTCCTGTTTTAAGCAATATTTTTGTTAACATTATTTTAGCAAATGCATCATGTTTATTATTACCAATTAAATATCTAACCGCTAATTCTGCATACGAAAATTCATTCATTTCAAATAAAATCTTAGAAAATAAAGATAAATATTCTTTCGATTTAGAAAATCGCGCCAAAGCAGGCACCAACAAACAATAGGCTTGATCAAATTGTTTTTTTCCTAATAAAGCTTCAACTTTTTCTGATAAAATACCTTCCCTATGGTATGAATAGCTTTTTTGAAAAATAGCACGCATCCGTTGCTCTAAAAAACTTTCATTAACCGGTTTGGGGACATAATCAATAACATACGAGGTTTTAAGAGATTTTGTACTAAAATCAAGCCCAGTATCACACAGAGCAATGCAAGGAGGAGGCGCGACAAAACGTTTACACGAATTATAAAATTTAATCGGAAAAAAATTGTAATCAGAAAACTCAAGCACATCTTCTATAACCAAATGCACTTCAAATTTATTTTTTATAATATAATCAATAGCTTCTATGGTTTTTTGGCAGCCAACTACCTTTTTAGCACCACAACGCTTGCATGCAGCATCAAGCGTAGGGGCAAGATTTGCATCTGATGTAATGTATAAAGCGTTCGTCAAAAACTCAATTTGCACAGCAAGCCCCTTAAATAATAGAACTTTATCAAATTCTGTGACTCTATCCAATGACGCTTAGTGAAAGGCATTGAAACTAAAACGAATTTTTATTTTCTTGACATTCATACCATAAGATTTTATCTGAAACATTCACAGCGCTCTCGTGGCGCACTGTTACCTGGCAAATGCACCTATGCTTGCTTTACTCATAAAAACAGTTGTGTTTATATGAAAATCTTGCAACAAGTGCACAATATTATGGCGTTCGCCATTTTGAGGAGTGACTCACATGTCTCTTAAATTTAGACTACAACGTCATGGTCGTAAGGGCCGTGCATTTTATCATATTGTTGTAACCGACTCTCGCAATGCGCGTAATGGCCGTTTTATTGAGCAAGTTGGCTACTACGATCCAACCCCAGCAAATTCTATTGCTGAAGTCAAAACAGACAGAATGGCACACTGGTACAAAGTTGGCTGCCGCCCAACCAATGCAGTAGAAAATATTCTTAAGAATATTAAGAAAGTAGATTTAAACGCGCTTGCAAAAAGCCCTGTTTAAGTTTCTTTAATTTGCTTAAAATCCTCTGAGGTATCCATAGCTCCTCAGTAGGTTAAGAGTGTTAAGTTGGTTCATGCAAGTAAACGCATTAACACTTTTTTTGGTAGCTGCGTTTACTTATTTTATTTGGAGCTATTTTCAATGGCAAATCATGCATCTTCAGAAAAACGCGCACGTCAAGCAGAAGTTCGTCGTCTTCGCAATCGTTCAAATATGAGCGCAATGAAAACTTCTGTAAAAAAAGTACTTGAAGCTGTGCAAAAAAAAGATTTTTCTCAAATTGATGAGCTTTTACGCAATGCGCAATCAACCATTGCTAAAACTCGCCAAAAAGGAACTATCCACAAAAACAATATGGCGCGCCGCATTAGTCGCCTCAATGCATTTGTGAATAAGGCGCGCAACGCGCAATAATTTTTTTCTATTTTTGAGCTTTATAAAAAGCCCTTGTTATTTTTGTGCATACATTAAATAGCAAGGGCTTTTTGATTGTTTTTGCAAAAAATGCCTCTTTATTTTTTGCGTACTGATAAATTATTCCTGATTTAAAAAGCAGCTGTAAGCTCTTTTATAAAAATCCTTCATATAAATATAAAATGCTAAAATCAGGAATTAACAATATGAATCAAAAAACAGATATGACGCAATTAGCAGACGCTCAATTGTCTTATAATACAAACAATATAAACTTAAATAAATACACCGCATGTTTTGCAAAATTAGAACAAACAACTTATAAATTTATTGATAGCTTACAACAATACAATACAATATTGATTCAATTTCAAGAAAAATTTAGCCACAATAACAAAAAAAACAACAAAATTAAAATACAAAACAGTAATGATAAATTTCAAACAACTGTTTTTGTAAAACTAAATAATTCCATTGATAGACTGACAAATAGATTTGAACGGTTCCAAGAAAAATTAATATCGAAACTTTCAACAACATCAAGTGATAAAAATTCTGAAATTAAAAGTCATATTTTAAGTGGCATATTAAATAGTGGTTCTTCAGAAAAAAATATAAAACTTATTGCAAACAATATTAAAGCGGATGAGAAAGATTATAGTGAAATTAAAAGTTTAATAGAAAAATTTGCCTACGAAAATAAAGTTTCTTATGTTGAAGCATCAAATGTATTTCTTCAAGTCTCAAAAAATTTGACTACAAGCTTGAAAGATAGCTCATTAGTACAAAAAATAGAAAAAATTAATGAATTGAGTTATTATTCACAAAAGCTTTCTACAGTTACAAATTCAAGCACAGATAGTACCTTTAAGATTTTTTACGAAACTCAAAAAAATAATTTTGACACAACCAATAATCCAAGTGAATTACTAGAATCTCTTTATGCAACATTAAAAACAGCACCACAACTTCATGTCAGTTCATTTGAAAATATAATTAAAAAATCCGCTTCAGCTGCTACTCAATCAGGAATTCCTCTTGATAGCTATAGTGCCGTAGTGAGTGCATTAAATAATCAAGGTTACGTTCCTCAAGAAATTATAGATTCAATTAATACTCTTAGCATAGGCTTGCTTCACCTTAATACAATTCAAAAAGAAAAAATTAAAGAAAACCCCTCTGCATTTGCGCATGAATTAGTGCGTAATATTGAAAAACCAGAATCTAAACAACAGCAATCTCAAAAAAATGAGAGTTTAAATGCATTAAATATAGAAAAATCTAAATTATTTAATGAAAATGGACAAGTTGATTTAGCATATTTAATAAACAAGCTCGAATCTTCAAGTATTACAAAAACACAAAAAGAAGAACATATTAAAACAATTTTTGGAACTGAAAATTATGAAAAAATACTAAAAATTATTGAGCCTAAAAACAAAGAAAAAAACTTTAATAACATACACAAAGAAATTACCGAATTTAAAGAAAAAAACACGTTAGAAAAAGATTACCAAGCAAATATAGATGACCCAAATCAAAAGATAAAAGATTTATGCAATAGTTTAGAAAGATTAAAATCTAAACTATTTGGTGGAAAAATCGGTGATTTTTTTATTACACTTGTTGGTTATGCAGAAAAATTTATTGATACAATAAACAAAATGCCGCAATCTTTACTAACCACCATTGGTTTATTATCAATTGCAGGATTAGGATTATTTAAAGGAATTGGCTTAATTTTTAAATCAATCGGTTCATTTTCTAAAATAAAAGGAACTGCAAAAGAGAGTTATGAATACGTTAAATCTACAAAAATGGGAAATAAGATTTCCTCAAAATCAAAAAATATTTTTAATAAATTTAAGAAATTTGGATTTAAAGTAGAACCAGAAATTTCATTAAAGTCTACAGAAAAAATAAGTAAATTTAAAAAAATAGGCTCTAAAATAAAGCAAGGTGTTCCAAAAATCAAAAAACTAAATGTTTCAAGATTTAAAAAAATAACAACTGGAACTGCTAAATTAGCCTCTAGCGCAAAAAGTCCATTAGGAAAAATTAAGCAGATATTTTCAAAAATCACTCCAGTGTTTTCAAAAGTTACAGGAATTTTTTCAAAAATAGCGCCAATATTTACAAAATTAATACCAGTTTTTTCTCGATTATTTGGATTTGCTAGAGTGTTATTGCTTGTTTTTGGAAGAATTGCCTTAGCACTTTTTCCAATCACTAACATATTAACTATAGTCATTCCTTTAATTATTACGCATTGGGATACCATCATGAAATTAATGCCTGACTCTCTTAAAAAAGGAATTGGCGAAGCTATAGAATATTGCGTTGAAAAAGTAACATATTTATGGAATAAACTAAAAAATATTTTTGGTTTTGGTGACAAAAAATCCAATTTAGCGACTATAAATGTAAATGATAATACAAAACCTAATGATATAAAAAATGATAAAAACTTTTTATCTTTTAACGAGCCAAAATCTCAAGAAAGTTTGCACCTTCCTCACTTTAGTAATACTCAATCGATGCAATATAAAAATCAAACAATGCAAAATTCAACTCAAACTAATGTTCTTGTAAAATTTGACAATGCTCCAAAAGGAATGAGTGCAATTGCTACAACAACAGGAGATGCAAACTTTGATCTTAAAATAGGAAGAACAAACATGATAAACTAAATTAATAGTATTATTTTAGATATAAAATTTCTCTTATACAATTCATTTCAAATATTCATTAGCAATTTTAGTAACTTAAATAAATTTAAAAATAATAATTTTGGTAATCTATTAAAGTTGCAAATTTTAAAAATTAAGATACAAAAGGGATGACTAATTTAAAAAGGGGGAAATTTACAATATGAAAAAATTATTTTTACTTGCATCTTTATTTTGTACATCGGCTTCGTTTGCATCTAGCACAGAAAACATTGCATTCAACTACGCCACTTCACTTAAACTAGAAGCAAACCAAGAAATATCAAGTATTGCTTGCAATCATGAAGAATGTACATTCAATCTTTTGGAAGACAATAAGGTAAAGAGTAATTTGACTTTATTTTCTGAAACAAATGCTCTAAACAATGCGATACTAACTTTTATTGCAACCCATGAATTACCTACAAATGAGGTATCTCTTGGTGCAGTAGTATGTTTGGCTGACAATAACTGTGAATACTTTGACTCAAATAATTTATTAAATGCTGATGAAAGTTTTATTAGGGGCTCATTCACTAAAAAAAGATCAAAAAGGCAGGCTCACGTACCATATATAAGAGGCGGAACTACCCCTTATACTTTTAATATATTTTATAATTTATTTAAACCGAAAAAAAACCAAAACACAACGAATACCGCAAATAGCAACAATGCTCCAAGATCAACGACTCCCTAAATCTTGAAGCGTGCAAAATAATGGACGCTTCAAACTAAATTTAACGTACCAAAAATTATATTATAATATTATAAATATTTACTAGATTTATTTGTTAATGATCTGATATCATAATTTTATATTTACGTCATTTGTTGTAATGCTAATAATTATTTAATTTTGGTATTGGGAATTATACAATGGACTTAAAAACAAGTTTTGAAATTTTTAATGGTAAAAATGAAATTTTTTCGATGTTTGATAAAATACCATTAAATATTATGTATTGTGAACGTGACTTTGTGATAAAATATATTAATCAACACAGCTATGATAATTTAAAAAAACTTGAAAAATTTCTTCCCATTACTGCAGATAAAATTGTTGGAGCAAATATTGATATATTTCACAAAAACCCTTTACATCAAAGAAAATTACTGGATGATCCTAAAAACTTACCTCATAGGGCTATTATAAAAGTAGGTACAGAATCCTTAGAGCTATATGTACAAGCTGTATTTGATGATAAAAATAATTATATTGGCGCTCTAGTAACATGGTATGTTATTACAGAAAAATTAATTGCAGAAAATAAAAATACGCAGTTTGAATGCATGCTTGAAAATATTCCAATAAATATTATACTTGCAAATTTAAATTTTGATATTGTTTACGTTAACCAAACCTCACTAAAAACATTAACTAAAATCGAAAAATTATTACCTTGTAAAGCAGCAGAAGTTATTGGTAAAAGTATAGATATATTTCATAAAGATCCAAGCTATCAAAGAAAAATTCTTTCTAATCAAAAAAATCTTCCACACAGAGCAGTGATTAAATTAGGTGATGAATTTTTAGATTTATTAGTCACAGGAATTTATGATTCAGAAAAAATTTATCAAGGATGTATGCTTACTTGGGATGTTATCACTGAAAAAATCAAGCAAGAAGAATCTAAAAAGCAATTATTTAATGCAACCACAGAAATGGTCAATGACTTTGCTACTAGCTCTAAAGAAATTGCAACAAAAGCAGAAGGCGTAGCAAAAGGAGCTCAAAACCTTGGGGCTACAACAGAACAAATGAGTGCCGCAATTCATCAATTAACAGCATCGATCAACTCAATCGTACAAAATACCAAAGCAGCAGATACGGTTGCTAAAGCGGCTCAAAACGATGCCGAGGCAGGTGCAAAACTTATTAAAAAAGCAATAGAATCAATGGATCTAATTAGTAAGTCATCCGATGATATCATTGAAATCGTAAAAATTATTAGTGAAATTTCTAGCCAAGTGAATCTTTTAGCATTTAACGCCGCTATCGAAGCTGCAAGAGCGGGTGAACACGGATTAGGGTTTTCTGTAGTGGCTGATGAAGTCCGAAAACTTGCAGAAAAATCATCGCAAGCAACAAAAGAAATCACAAAGTTAATTAATGAATCGACAAAAAGAATTTCGAATGGAAGCGAAGAGTCAAAACAAGCAGGCAATGCATTCTCTAAAATTGTTGAAGGAGTTAGCAAATCAACACAATCAATTTCAGAAATTGCATCTGCGACATCAGAGCAATTGATCGCAGCAAAAGAAGTCAACACAGCAATTCAGCACGTTGCAAATGAAACAGAAAAAACATCAATTGCCTCTGAAACTATTGCAAATGCAATTAAGGATTTACAATTAAAAGCCATTAGTTATCAAAAGAAATCTCTTGAATTTGAAAATAAAAACTAATTTTTTCTTTTTTTGTAGGAAATAAATTTTTCTAAAGACTGCCTAATGATTTTTTGGTAGCTTATTTTATGTTTTTTTGCATAGTTACGCAATTCTGTAAGACATGGATCCATGATACGTACAGAGAAACATTTACTTTTAGGCGCATACTCAGGCGAAGCGGGTTTAAGGTAATCACTATCTTTGTAGTCAGAAATATCGTCTACACAAAAGGCATTAATAGTATTTTTATTTAATAATGGATTTTCTTTTTTTTTCATGGATTTTAATACTCCCTATTGCAAGCTCTGACTAGAAATTATAAAATTATTTTATGAATTCTTCACAGAATCAGAAATGTAATAAAAAAGAAATATTATTATTTTGTCAATATAAAATTATTAGATTGAAACAAATTAGATTTATTATCTATTTAAATTATTTATAAATAGACTTTTAAAAATTCAAATAGATATATTTGTCTAAGTCATAAAAAATTATTTACTTTTTTATTAAATAGGTAAATAAACTCTAAATGTGCTGGTTTAGACTTTTCGAGAGTTTTTTTACAATCTTCATTTTCTGCAATACTAAAAACAAAAATTACTGTATATCGAGGAATCAAACGCCGTCCGATGGTATCACCAGCTCTTGATTTACTCGCAACAAAATATAAATTAGGATTATTTTTTTGAATAATCGCATTTTTATCAAAATTTTTAATTATAGAAAGAAAATAGTCCTCTGTGTTACCACCTGATGCACACATCTTTGCAGCAACAATCTCTCTTCGTTCACGCAATATTTTGTGAGAGTTATTGATTTTAAATAATCTTTCCCAATCATCAATTAAAATTTTAGCAGATTTTGGCAAACATTCATCATAAATAGCATCAATATCATTAGAGATTCTGTTAAACACACAAGAAATGCCATCAATCATATTTAAAAACTGACGCCCTTCCCAAAATAATCCTTTAGGAAGTAATGATTTTAAAATTTCATTATACTTCATTGATTTTTACCTAAAATTAAATTGGGTTTATAACTAAATTCAATATTACCCAGTATTTGAATCTGCTTGTCATTTGTTTTCACATCACAATTAATTGTTTGAGTATCTATATGATCATGCTTAGTTTTGAAGATTATTTTTTCTGAACGCAGGGCTTCTTCAATTTGATACATTTCAATTGTAAAACATGGTGCACTGATTTCTCTAATTACTTGTTGAATAATTTTTGTGCATTGTTGTTTAATCTGTAAATTATCTTCTGGTATGTAAAAATGAAAATTCATCGGTATTTTTTCTAAAGTGAGCATTGCGATTTCTGCAGTAATAGGACATTTGCCAAGTATTGTATTTCTCATCCGATCATTTTGCTCTTGATTTGGAATTTGCTCGTCATCATTGTCACGCAAAAATGCCAACCCTACGCTCCCTTTTTCTGGGTAACAACTGTAACAATAAGCACGAGTGACTCCTTCAACTTCAAGCATCCAATTTTTATAATCTTCTGCTGTTCCTGCACACACAGGATTGCTAATTCTAAACAACAATCGCTCTCGAAACTTTTCGATATCTTCAATATCTGAGCCGCTGTGCGTTCCATTACAACCTAATGTTGCTTTGTGGATAGCCGCAATGGGAGTCACAGCAGCAAGTTGCGTTCCTTCTTTTAAGTTACCTCGCGCACCAGGTTGCATTGCGCAAATACTCACTTCTACTTTTCCATCTTGATTGATAATTCCTTTTTCTGTTGTTTGAAAAACAAAGTTATCTGCAGTCTGCCATTGAGAATATAATGGAACAACAGCTTCCTCTTTACCTTCAAATACTGCTGTGCCAAAAGATTTATTGGCTGCTTTTTGCTGAATGCTATACATTTGTGCCCAGCGTTTTAAAAAATATTCATCGCAAGTATCAGGTAACAATTGTTTCATGGCAAGCTGAATTTTTCCGTACAATAAGTGGCACGCCCCTCCTACTACGCGCGCTAAAACCTTATTAACCGAAAAACGAGCTGTGCTCGCTTCGTTTTGAAATCGGGCATAAATATCTGCCTCAATATTTTTAATTATTTCTGGTAAGGTTGGTCTTTGATATGACATTATTATGAAACCTCGAACTTAAAATTTGATGTTTTATTTTGATAAAATATAGTAATATTTATCGTTAATTCATGACTATTTATTTGAGCTTTAACTTCTATGTTTTCAACGAGCTTATCTTCAATAAGCCACTCAAGAGATTTTTTGCAGTATTCTTCGGTTTTTTTAATAACATGAGAATTTCGCTTACTCCTTAATAACAACCATAATTTTGATCCGGTTTCATGATTGTCCAATGCATCAGCCCAAAAACCTCGATTTGTTTCACTTCTAGGTAATTCAAATTCATCAACTTTTGCATCTGTAAATAAAGATAAAGCAATTGCCGTTCGTAACGAATCTTCTATTTGTATTTCTGAACCCAAGCATTGCAAATCAAAACACCTCTGCTCAGTGTCATAAAAAAATGCAATATCTTTCATGGTTATTTTCCTTTTTTATTTTTAAATTATTTTTTGCAATATTTTGATGCATCATAAAAATGACTCCTTTATGATTTAAATGTATCAATTTGAATTTTTAATTTTTGTAATTTTGCAAAATCTTTAAGAGGCATAGGACCCGAACATGTACTCACGGTTGTGGTACTTAAAATTTCGAGTGTTTGAGAAATAATATCAATTAACTCGGCGCTACCGTTACTAACTGCAAAGGTCTTGGTTTGAATACTTGTTTTTTGATCTGATTGCAGAATAAAGTTTTTATTATTTAATGAAAATTCTTTGGTTTTAACTGCTACACTCTCTTCTGCAGTCAATATGTGCTTTTTATCTTCTATGCTAAATTCTTTGGTTTTAACCGCTACACTCTCTTCTGCAGTCAATATATGATTTTTATCTTCTATGCTAAATTCTTTGGTTTTAACCGCTACACTCTCTTCTGCAGTCAATATATGATTTTTATCTTCTATGCTAAATTCTTTGGTTTTAACCGCTACACTCTCTTCTGCAGTCAATATGTGCTTTTTATCTTCTATGCTAAATTCTTTGGTTTTAACCGCTACACTCTCTTCTGCAGTCAATATGTGCTTTTTATCTTCTATGCTAAATTCTTTGGTTTGAATTAATAGCTTATTTTCATTTTGAAAATGAATTTTATCTTTTTCGTGTGTGTATAAACAAACTTCACCTTCTTTTAAGTTTAGAATGCGATAGTTTTTATTTTCAGTCGCAATAATAAATCCTCTATCTCGTTCCCCACCAAGAAATAAACACAATGCCTCGCTATTAGAGGGTGGATTACAGGTAAAACCATACTCTTGCCATCTCTCTACCTTTTCGCGTACTTCACCATCTTGAAGTTCTGTTTGTATTGTTTGGGTTTTATTCTTATCGGTTACAATTTTAATTACACACTGAGAAAACATTAAATTGATTTTATTGACAATGGGGTTTACCAACATTTCAATTAGGTACCTAGACATGGCTCTCCTCTACAAAAAATTTTTGCTAACAAAATATTCTAAAAAATTTAGGATTAACACAATGATATAACTAAACTAAACAATCATTATTTAGCTATAAAGAGAAATATAAACAATAAAAAAATTCTGTGTCCTAAAATTTGCAATTATAATTTAAAAAATATGATTTAATTTTTAAAACCAATTTAATAAAAGATTACCAATAAAAATTTTTTTAAATTTTTACAGAAAAACTCCAAGACTTCTGTTTTGTAAATATTCGTGTACAAAATATTTTTTTATATTAGATTAATTTTTACTGTGTGTGTTGATAATTGACAAAAACTATTTGTTTGGTTATCTGTTTGTTGAATTTTTTAGAAATGGATAAAACCATAAGTAAAAAATTTATAATTTTTTCAACCCTTTTTGCTTTCATGAGGTTAGCAATTTATAAAAAAGGTTATTTATGGTTTTTTACGTAAAAAATATTACAAGGATTGAAATATGAATTTACATGACTTACTCATTGAAGCTATTCAAAGAGACATTCCAAAAGATTTCATAATTAAAATTATTCTCCTCAACAAGGCTGTTGTTGCAGAACTCAATGCTAAAATTCGTCATCAGCAAGAAGCCATTCTTATTCAAATTAGAGCAAGCTACAAATATGCTAAAATTGGAATGGAAAATTTTGACAAAGATGAAGAGCTACTTAGTATATGTGAAATGCAAACCACAAATTTGAGTTTGCTTTCAGACACAGCAGAATACACTCTGAAGGAGCTGTCAGAAATTTTTAATGTGCATTACAAAACATGTTCTAAAATTCTAGCTAACAAAAAGGTGCCTCATTTACGGCGTTTAGAAAAAGGGAAAATTTACTTAGGAAAAACTGTAAAAGAATATTTGGCAATTAAATCAAAATATGATGCAAAATAAAACACATTAATTAAATTTCTATCAATATTTCATAACTTAAATTGTGCTAGTGTATTATTCAATAATATTAATAAATTCATTTTTTACTTGAAATAAACTTTAAAATCAAATACATATTTTATCACTAAAAGCTAAGAAAGATTTTGTTCTTTTTGTATTATATTTTGCTATAAAATTACTAAAGTCACAAATTAATATAGGAATTCAAAATGAAAACAAAATTACCTTTACTCATGATGTTTGGAATCCCTTTTTTAATTTTATTTGTTGCCTGTCATAAAAATCAAGACTATCCAAAAAATTTTACATTATCTGAAAGCTCTTCTTTACTAAGCCCTGGTGATTCAGTTGAAGTATATGGAAAATATAAAAACTGCTCTAGCAAAAACTCATCAGAAACTTGGGAAATTTCTACTAAACAAGATAATATTTATTTATCTATAAACAAAAATGAACCAAATTGTAAATTAATAATTACCAATTTTAATATTATAAAAAATGACACTAATAAAAACTATATTTCAGAAAATACGAATGGTGTAGAGGTTCAAGAAAATTTTCAATCTGATGCAGCAATATTTAAACACAACGATGAAATATTGCATGTACTTTTTAAAATTGACTCAAAAAAATATTCAGACAAAATAATTCTACATGCATATTTTGCAGAAAGATCTAAATTTATATTAAATAAAAACAATGATAATAGTACCCAAAACAGCGCTTCAACACCTTTAGATTCATCCACCTCAACTCCCACAGAACCTTCATCCTTATCACCTATAAGTCCCGAAACAGCTGCGCAATCAATTTTATTTGATTTAAATGATTATCAATGTAAAAACAGATCTATTACTGAAATCAAATTACAAAATGACACAAATTTTAATTATTATTTAGTAATGGATAGTTATTTAAATACAGAAATTAAAAAATTAGAAAATAAAATATTATCTTTATCTGAAGCTGAAAATGAAATAAAGTTCTTTTTTACAAATGTCCCAATAAAAAATAATTCTAAAAAAGACGAAACAAATACAGAAGCTAATATGCTTTTATATTGTAAATTTAGATATTATTTGCATTTAGTTAATCAATTTTTAGACACATACAAAAATAGAATTATTTACCTTATTCCACAAAAAGATAGTTTTACAATAGGAAAAATTCCACGTAACAAATTTGGAAAAAAAACTTCTGGTGGTGCAACAGAAAACCTACAAGAACTTAGTGATTTTTATATTGATCATGAAAATCTTGGGTTACTAAAAAACACTTCAAATTTTAAATTTATAAATAAAAATACCAATGCGGTCATCTGCCAAGATTTAAACCTGGAAACAGATGGAAATAAAGTAATAGCTACAAAATTTCCAAATGCAGTACAAACTGCAACTCCATGTACTTTTGAAGTGCATAATACCTTAAATAATAATATCGAAACAGAATTGACAGTATTATTAAATCATACATATCGTTATTGGTGCCAAGCAGATCCTAATCTTCAAGCCCAACAAACAGCAATGGCTATTGGATTATGCGATAAAAGTGATAAAGAAATTAAAAATGTATTTGAACTCAATTTACAAAAAAAAGAAATTAAAGATTTGAGTCCAATTTCTGGTTTTTATTATTTAATTAGTTTAAATTTACAAGAAAATAATATAACAGAAATTCCTCCCCATATTTTTGATAATCTATCTCTATTACTTGATTTAGATATCAATCAAAATCAAATTGAGAAAATTCCCGAAAATATTTTTTACAATTCTTTAGCATTAAGAATTTTAGAAATTGATTTAAGTAAAACAAATATTGTGTCTAATAAATTATTTTCTAAACAAAAAATTTTAAGTAGTCTTTCATTATCCTATAATAATGATCAAAAAATTCCAGAAAACATATTTAATTTAAATAATTTTCTTGCCTACATAGATATATATGTTAATAATTACAATCAAATTTCTGAATATATGTTTGATAATTTAAGCGAAATTAATCATATTTATCTTAGAGATAAAGAAACGTCTGACTATAAAGTTCCTGAAAGAATTTTAAACCGTTTAACTCAATTTAAAAAACTACAAGGAACTCATCAGTTTTTTTCAAAACCAAAGCCCAAAGAGGATTAAAATTTTTCTATTTTAAATAGCTTATCTTTACTCGATAACTTAAGAATAAAATATTTATCACTTAATTAATAAAAATTTTATCCCTCTTGACTTTTAATGAATAACATTATAATTGAATGTAGCATCCTAGTTTTCTACTCCTGGAGAAGTGTCTTGAATTAATTCTTTCCTAATAAAAATCTTCTTACTATTTAAACAAAAAATCATGTTATTTAAAATTTTATATTAATAAAAAAAGGTTTACATTTAATGGTATTAACCGAGAAAAAAAATAATCACATAAAGCATCAAGGAATTATAATTTCTGACTTAAGTTTTAGCTGGCCTGATGGGACACAAGTATTTCATAAACTTAACACGCAATTTGGTAACAATAAAATTGCTCTTATTGGACAAAATGGAGCTGGAAAATCTACATTATTACGTTTAATTGTAGGAGAAATAAAGTTAAGCTCAGGCTCAATTCAAAGGTCTGGTAAAATTGGTTACTTACCGCAAAATTTATTAAATTTTCACTCAACATCTATAATGCAATTATTTGGAGTAGAAAAAGAAATTGCAGCACTAAAAGACATTTCGCAAGGTAATTGCAGCCAGGAATTATTTAATATTCTAGATAATAAATGGGATATTGAAGATCGTATTTTTGCTTTTCTTGCTAAAAGAAATCTTTCTCATATTAATCTTTCTCGCACAATCAAAAGTTTAAGCGGAGGAGAAGCGTTACGCATCTATGTCGCTGCTTTAGAATTTAAAGGTGCCGAATTCTTAGTTCTCGACGAACCGACAAATAATCTTGACACCAACGCATTACAAGATGTTATTGAAATGCTTTTAGCTTGGAAAAAGGGAGCATTAATCGTAAGTCACGATCCTGTATTATTAAATATTGTCGATCAATGCGCAGAATTATTTTTAGGAAAAATTCGGATTTATGGAGGTAATTTTGCCTTATATCAAGAACAACGCCAACTAGAAAATAGCGCTGCAAATAGAACCTACCAAGATGCAGAAAAAGAACTGCAAATTAGAAAACAGCAAGAAACACGTGCTCACGAAATTTCTGCTCGTCGCAGCAGTAATGCCAAAAAAAATCAAAGCTCATTAGGACTCCCAAAAGTTGCCATTAATTTTTTTAAAAACAATTCAGAAAAATCTGCTGGAAAAAGCAATGAACTACACCAACAAAAAGTAGACGAAGCTCAAGATCGTTTGCACGAAGCAAAACAAAATTTAAGAAACGAAGAAAGAATTGTTATTGATCTACCAGACACCCTAGTTCACGATCATAAAAAAATACTCAATATAAAATCAGTTACTTTTTCTTACTCGGCAGAAAGTAAACTCTTTCATCAAAAAGAAATTAATTTTTCTGTATTTGGACCAGAAAGAATTGCAATACAAGGCACAAATGGTTCTGGTAAATCCACATTGCTTGCATTAATAGCTGGCGAAATTCAACCACAAAGCGGTATTATAGAACGCGGCACAGAACATATTGGCTATGTCGATCAGCGATTAATGGGAGTGAATCCTAATTTAAGCGTATACGACAATGTTGCAACAAAAGCGCCAAATCTAAGCGAATCAGAAATTAGAATTAAACTTGGTCGATTTCTTTTTCGCAATCAACGTGCTTTTTTACCTGTACATGCCCTGAGCGGCGGCGAGAAATTTCGCGCCCTTCTTGCAACAATTTTAAATACACAGCCCGCACCGCAGCTTTTGTTACTCGACGAACCTACAAATAATCTCGATTTAACAAGCATAAAACAATTAGAAGATGCCATTTGTGCTTTTCGCGGATCGTTAATTGTTGTTAGTCATAATTCTGCATTTTTAGAAAATATTGGCATCACACGTTACATAAAAATTGACGAATTTAAATAAAAAATATGCGTAAAAACCATTTTGATTTCTATATTCTGCACGATTTCATTTGAGAACTCCAAATGCCCGTGTTTTTTTATGTCCATATTGGGTTTCATCTTGATAACAAAAAGAAAATTTTTTACTAGAATTTTTATTTTTATCTTCTTTAACAATTTTATAAAAGTTTTATTTCCATTATTGCATTATTTTAATTTAATTTAATTTAATTTAATTTTTTATATACACTGGTCTTGGTTTTTCTTTTTTGAGTTCTATTTTTTAGATGTTTTATTAATTTAAACAATTGTAAGGTACTTATCAATTTTTTATAAAACCAAAACACAATGAAGATGAGGAATAATAAAGATTATTGTTTATTTAAAATTTAAAATAATGACACCATCAATTATCGAAAATTTTACAACTAAATAGTTAATCTCGGAATTTTTTCAATCCTATAAGAAAAATCAGAACAATCTATTAAAATTTTTCGCCCTTCTTCTCCACCACCTTCTGAATAAATTACATTTAAATTATGTTTTTTTGCTTCTTTAATTGCAGTTGCAAAATTGTGAGTTCCAACTAGATGAGAAGTGTCTACGATTCCAGGACTTGTCATATTTCCTCCTCCAGCAATAACAACAGAAACTCCCCCAATATCATTGGGTTTAATTTTCATTAAAACAATCAGAGAATGAATTGCCTGATCAACAAATCTTCCATCAATTTCAAAATTAGGTGTTGGATTTTCAGGCAAAAGGCAATGAGCAAGACCACATATTCCTTTGCCTTTCCAAATAAATCCAATACCGACACATGATCCCAAAATTGCTTTTAAAAGCTCACCGTTTTTAGCAATTTTCACTTGACCAATTTGAACATTCAAAATCTTTTGCATGTTAACTTTCTTTTATATGTTTTTTATAAATAAGAGGTTCTACAGACGCAAAATTGGTATTTATGTGCGCCAGAGTTTCTGATTCACCAATTATCATAATACCATCTTCAGCTATTTTAGGCTCAAGTAAAAAAATAACTTTTTCCTGATCAGTTGCTTTAAAATAAATGAGAACATTTCGAATTAAAATGAGGTCAAATTTTTCATTCATAGCAGCTGGATGAAATAGGTTATGTGGCATAAATTTTAAACGATTTTTAATTTCAGAAATAACCTCATAACTACCGGTTTCTGATTTTTGTATATATTTTTGAAAAAGATTTGGTCGTAATTTTTTTATTGACTCAACAGAACGATCCGAGTACTGCCCTTTTTGACACAAGTTAAGCATCTCATTAGAAATATCTGTTCCAATTATTTCATAATGAAAAGAAGGGAATTTTTCTTTAAATTCTTGACAAAAAATACCCAAAGTATGAGCCTCTTCTCCCGACGATGCCGCAGCAGACCATGCTTTAAAAACACTATGAGAGTGAGTTTTTACCCAACAAGGTAACAATTTTTTTTCTATATACTCCCACACCCGAGGAGTTCTATAAAAATAAGTTTCATTTGTTGTAACAAGATTAATAAACTTAATTTGCTCAGTTTTATCTTCTTTAACGAGAATTAAATAATCTTCATAACTTGTGGCCGATTGCATTAAAGAGCGCCACCCCGATTGCAATTAAGGGGACCATAGCAATTGCATGTTAACGGAACCACCTTAATTGCACGTTAAGGGGACCATGCAAATTGCACTAAGCGGTACCACTCCGATTGCAAATTAAGGGGACCATTTTTTTATAGCCAGCGATTCGTCTTTTTTGCAAAGCTCTTAGGCAAGGAGGTGAGCCTAATGAGAAGAAAAGGACGGGTTAGTATGGAAAAGTTGGGGCAAATCCTGCAAATGCGGGAAAAAAGGCGTTCCATTAGGACAATTGCACGATGTCTTCATATGTCGAGAAAGACAGTCAAGAAATATCTTCAAGAAAATTTGCATAAAGAATGTCTAAACAAAAACACTCAATATCAAACTCATTCTCCAAATGACAAACTTAATCCAGACGATATACCTAACTGGGCTCAAGAAATTGATATTGAACTCGTATTAAAAGAATTGGGTAAGGGAATTAGCTATAAGGTTCTTTATGAAGAACTCAAACCCACCATTAGTTATTTTAGCTTTTGGAGATTTTTTAGAAAACTATACGGCTTAAAAAGGCAAAACATTTCAATAAGAATAATCCATAAACCAGGAGAAAAAACTTATGTTGATTTTTGTGATGGTATCCAGATTTTTGATGAACTAACTGGTGAGGTTATTAAAACTCATTTATTTGTCGCAACACTGCCTTTTAGTCAATACACTTTTGCAGAGTTTACATTAGATCAAAAGCTAGAAACTTTTATTGAATTGCATGATAAAACTTGGGAGTTTTTTGGAGGGGTAACAGATTACACTGTGCCTGATAATTTAAAAAGTGCTGTAAGCAAAGCACATCGCTATGACCCTGATTGCAATAAATCATTTTGTGAATATGCAAACCATGTAGGTTTTGCAGTTTTACCAGCAAGGCCATATAAACCAAGAGATAAAGCTTCTGTTGAAGGCAATATTCATCATATTCAAAAATCTTTTTTTCAGCGTGTCAGAAATAAAAAGTATCAAACTTTATTTGAACTCAATCAGGATTTTAAAATATTTTTGAAAGAATTCAACAACTCTATTATGAAAGACTATGGTGTATCAAGGAAAGAAAGATTTAGTACAGAAGAACCTTATTTAAAGGCTGTTCCTGCGGAAAAATTTCAATTGTTTAATTGGAAAATAGCAAAGGTTCATCCTGATTGCCATATTCAAGTGGAAAAAAATTTTTACTCAGTTCCATTTCACTTTGCTGGCAAAGAAGTTAGAGTTAGATATTCAAAGAATTATTTAGAAGTTTTTTCTTCAAATGGAGAGCTTTTATCTTCACATAAAAAAATAAAAGGAATAGGAAAGTCATCAACCGATCCTGGTCATTGGCCTCAAGAAAAACAACGTTACCTCAGCTTTGATATCAATAAAGCAAAATTGGAGGCTAAAAAAATAGGAGAAAACACGTATAAGTTGATTGATTTTTTATTTTCACAAAGTCACCCTTTGCGCTTTTTACGTCCTGTACAAGGGATGTTAAGACTAGTGTATTCAAATAAATTTAACAAAGAAGATATGGAATATGCAGCAAAAATGGCGTTTTCTCATAAAATTTACCGTCTCTCATATATAACTGATTGTTGTATTTTTCATGTAAATGGAGGGGCAAAGCCAAGAGCAACGCAAGCGCCAATCCGTACACTAAACACAATCCATCTTCATCAAAGCAAAGAAAAGATATTCAATTAATTAGAAAGAAATAATATGTTCCAACAAGCCAAAAACTTAGCACAAAAATTACGTTTACCTGGATTTTTAGAAAATATGGAAAGAAGATGCGCGGAGTTTGAATCAGGAAATCTAAGTCCATCTGAATTTTTATCGCTGTTATTGTCAGACGAGGCAAATTCTAGGAAAAATAAATTAAACAAGCGCCTAGAATCCATAGCACGATTTCGCCATCGTATTGATTTAGAAGACTGGGATGCGTCTTTTGACAGAGGTATCTCAAAAGCAAAAATGAAAGAAATATTTCAACTTTCTTTTTTACATAATCGAGAAAATTTAATTATTCTTGGAAAAACAGGCGAAGGGAAAACTCATTTAGCAATAGGGATAGGGCGCCGTGCATGCCAAGAAAGTTCAGGAGTTCTATTTTCTTCAGTCAACTTTTTTCTTGAAGAAGCCATTGCAACAAAAGCTTCTGGAAAATATCTTGCTTGGGTAAAAACAATAACGAAGAAAGAAATTTTAATATTTGATGATTTTGCTTTACGGCAATATAACCATGAAGAAGCGGGTATCATACTTGATATTCTTGAAGAACGTCAAAGAAAAAGCATTACAATTGTAACTTCACAGGTTCATCCTGATGGTTGGATTAAATTGTTTGAAGACCCTGTCATTGCAGAAGCAATTGTTGATAGATTACGAAATCCTAGTCAAATAATTACACTAAAAGGAGGTTCTTATAGAGAAAAGCTTAAAATAACAAAAAAAGACTAGAAACTTGTTACGAAATCAATTTTCTTGTACCCATTTTTTTATAGACGATTCACCTTCGTCGCTGGCTCATAAAGTGGCTCCCTTAACATGCAATCAGGGTGGTTCCCTTCTTTGCAATCGAGCAACTTGTTAATTTAAGTGCTATTAACCTTTTTCTTAATCGACTTTCAACCATTGAATTTCGATTATGACCAATTGTAATTCCCGTTAATTCATAAATGAGTTTAATAAAATCATTAAAGCATTTTTCACTAAGAATGATTTCCATAAAACAGTCCTTAATTAGCAAATTTTTGAACTGCCAATTTTAACTGGTCTGCTCCACTAGCAAGCTCTGTTGTCGCTTGCGCAATAGCTTCAGATGCTATTGCTGATTTTTCGGTCGCGTCAGCCACCTGTTGAATAGCTTGAGCCACATCTTTTGCCGCTGTCTGCTGTTCTTGAGCGGCCACCGAAATTTCGGTAATTGATTGTGTGGTTTTGGCAACACCTTCAACAATTTTTTTAAATGAGTTGGCAGCTTCTTTTGAAATTTCGCTTCCTTGAGAAGCTCTTTTCACTGATTCATGAATTAATTTAGAAATTTCTTTTGTTGCCTTAGAAGAATTTTCTGCCAGTTTGCGCACCTCATCAGCCACAACAGAAAATCCTAACCCATGATCACCAGCCCTTGCAGCCTCAATCGCAGCGTTAAAGGCAAGAAGATTGGTTTGACTCGCAATTTCACTTATTACTTTAACAATTTCAGAAATTTCTTCTGAGGACTTGTTAATAAGTTCCATAGCCTCAATCGATTTTGCAATAGCCTGAGAACCTTGATCAGCTTCTGATTGAGTTTTTTTAGCTATTGAACAAAATAAGGCCGTATTCTTGATCCTTTGGGAGCGAGTTAAGGCCGTCTAAACTGTTGCCAGTGAAGTGGGCGGAGAATTAAAAAAACACGTTAGTGCTTTTTTAAAACTATTAGTCCGCTCGCAATCGAACTTTTCTTTCCCGAATAGATTGAGCAACACCTTTTTCGGATGATGGTTTTCTTTGATCATCAATATATTTTTTAATAACTTCAAGGGGTGCGCCACCGCAAGTGACAGAACAATAACTAGGACTCCAAAAATGATCCCCCCATAATTTTTTCTCAACATGTTCCCAAAATTCTTTTCTAATAAAATAAGAAGATTTTCCTTTTAATTTGCTAACAACAATAGCAACAGAATGTTTTGGAGGAATGCTGACAAGAATATGTACATGATCATCTTCGCCATTAAATTCTATCAGTTCGCAATCAAGTTGCTCACAGGTTTCTTTAAAAATAATTTCAGTGCGTTCAAGAATTTCTTTTGTAAAAACATGACGCCTATATTTTGTAACAAATACTAAATGATAGTAATGTTTATATATTTGGCTTCTTCCTGTTCTCCATTGGTAATTTTTATGATCCATATTGACTCCAAAATAAACGAAAGCTAGATTAACATGAAGGAGAAACCATGGCAAATTGTGGTGTAAAATTTAGAGCATACCCAACTGTTGAGCAAGCTCATACACTTTCTCAATGGATAGGTTGCGCTCGAGTGATTTACAATTGCAAAGTGTCAGAGGATAATCAAAATTATATTATTTTTAAAAATACTGCTGAAAAAATATCTGTCAATCAAGCTTACTCTCATTTTAAAACAGAAGAAAAAGAGTGGCTAAATCAATGTCCTTCACAAATTTTACGCAATGCGTCTGCAACTTGGTACACTGCAAAACAGCGTTTTTTTAAAGGGTTAGCAAACAATCCTCGTAAAAAGAAAAAAGGAATCAAAGACACTGTTTTATTAACCAATGAGTTATTTAAATTTAAAGACGAAATAAGTAATGATGGAGTTGTTTTAAAAAATTTAATTATTGGCACAAAGAAAAATAACTTAGGAGTGTTAAAATTTAAAGCGCATAAGGAGTTTGGCAATCCGCAACAAATCGTAATTGGAAAGAAAAATAATACATGGTTTGTTTCTTTTTGTTACGAAGTCAAAAATTATGTAAAATCTGAGCAAGAATTATTAGATGAATATTCTTGTTTAGACGAAACATCACTTAATGATTTAACCATAGGGATTGATTGTGGTATTGCAATTCCATTTCAAACTAGTCGCCAAATTAGTTATGATTTTGATGAAAAATTAAAAAGTAAAATCAAACTCAAACAAAGAAAGCTAAAAAAATATCAAAAAAGGCTTTCTCGGCAAAAAAAGGGATCTACAAGTCGAAATAAAACCAAAATAAAAATTGCAAAAATTCATGCTAAAATAAGCAATATTAGGCATGATTTTTGTCATAAAGTTTCTCACTCTATTGTAAATTCAGAAGCAAAAATATTTGCAGTAGAAGATTTAAAACTCAAAAACATGACCAAAACTCCTCAACCTAAGCAAAATGCAAACGGGAAATATTTACCAAATATGCGCAAAGCCAAAGCTGGGTTAAATAGGGAATTGCTCTCAAAAGGATTGGCAAAAACAATAGAATTTTTAGAATATAAAGCTAAAAAGTATAATAAACTTGTTGTTAAAGTTTCACCTCATTATTCGAGTCAAGAATGTGCCCATTGCGGCCACACTCACGCCGATAACAGAAAAACACAAGATAATTTCTTATGTTTATTTTGCGGAAATCATGACAATGCTGATGTCAATGCAGCAAAAATAATAGCAAAAAGAGGTGTCCAATTTCTTTTGTCAAAGCCAAAAGCTAAGACAAGAACTAGGCTAGGGACTAGCCGAAGTAAAGCTGGACGAGGAATATGTAAGACGATATTAGAGCAATCTAATCCGCTGATTCCTATGACTTCAGAAGTTCACTCCCTATAGGGGTGAGTGGTTCACGCACTGAGTTCTTCAACTGATGCACTCATTTCTTCGGCTGTTGCGCCAAGAGACTGCGCCCCAGAAGCTACTGCCTTTGCTTGTGATGAAATTTCTTTTGACTTAGTTGCAAAATTGATTGCGATTTTTGTGACTTCTTCTTCGAGTGCAACCTGAGGAGAAATATTGGTTGCAAATTTAACAACTTTAAATGGTTTATTGTTCATATCGAAAATTGGATTATATGTTGCTTGAATCCATACTGCTTTTCCCCCATTTCCAAAACGCTTGTAACGCCCAGCATCAAACTCACCGCGGCCAAGCCTTTGCCAAAATGCTTGATACTCTGGTGAGGCTACGTATGCAGGATCACAAAACATACGATGATGTTTGCCTTTAATCTCATCAAGTGAGTAGCCAACCGTTTTCAAAAAGTTTTCGTTTGCTGTGAGAATAGTGCCTTCTAAATTAAATACAATTATAGCTTGTGATTTATCAATCGCGTTTACTAATCCCTGAAACTCCTCATGGTTAAGATCATTCATGAGCTCTGATTTTTGCATGGTATTTGGCACCGTAATGTATAGTTTAGCATCAATACTTATTTATCTGGCCGATCGCCTCAATACTTCGACCCATTTTAAAAAAGCTTTAACCGCCAATATTATAAACTATGACACTTAATTCCATACAGCCAAGCCTTTAACAAAACTATCTTGTTCACTCGTCACAAGTCACAAATTATCTTTTTGAAATTTTTTTAAAATTTTTTAATTCTCATTTTAAAAAACATATAGAAAATCTTTCTTAAGAGAAACATGCACAATATCTCCAATTTTAAAACTTGTGCAAAAGTGTTGAACACTAAAAATTTCTGATATTTTTGGATGACTCAAACGATATATCGAGAATTGTCCGTGAAAGCGAATTTCTTCTATTTTAAATGGAAGCGATTGGGTTCTTTCAGAATTTTCATCAATTTTATTGTTTGAAAAAATTAATGCATCAGATCGAAAATGTATCTTTATTTCTTTTTCATTTTTATTTACAATATTTTGATTAAAATTCACTTTTCCAAATTCTGTCATACACTTATTATTATCTATACAAACAGCATTCATTGAATTTACCTGAGAAAAAAACTGCAGCGCAAAAAGATTGTTAGGATTTAAATAAATATCTTGAGGAGTGCCAATTTGCACAATTTCACCATTGTTCATTAAAATAATTTTATCAGATAAATGAAGTGCTTCTTCTGGCTGATGCGTAACATAAATACTTGTTGTCTTTTGATTTTTAATAATATTTTTTAATTTAAGTGCAATTTCTCGTCTAAAAGAAAAATCCAATCCCGAAAAGGGTTCGTCTAACAGTAACAATTTAGGTTTTGGAGCAAGAGAGCGTGCAAAGGCAACTCTTTGTTGTTGTCCTCCCGAAAGCATATGAGGATAAAATTCGCTTTGCTCGTTAAGCTGCACAAGTTTTAACAGTTCATTTAAGCGAGCGCTCACTTCAGTTTTATTTTTTTTACAAAGCCCATATTTAATATTTTCTGCCACATTTAAATGCGGAAATAATGCCAAATCTTGAAATACCAAGCCAATATTTCTTTGTTCAATGGGCAAATGAATTTTAGAACTCGAAATCACATTAGAACTTAAAGAAATTACGCCATCAGAAATTTTTTCTATTCCTGTAATTGCTTTTAAAAGGGTTGTTTTGCCGCATCCAGAAGGACCGACAAGACTGATAAATTCTCCATCAGAAATAGAAATTTGAAAATTTATATTTTTTAAAAGTGTTTTCTTTCCCTTATTTAAATAAACATTATTGCAGCTAAAAAATATATTTGCTAAGTTAGAATTCATTTTTTTTAAACCTTTGAAGAAAAATATAACCTATAATAGGAATTAAAGCTGTTACAATGATTAGAAGAATAGAAGGCGTTGCCTCTGTAAAACGCTCATCAGAGGCTAAATTATAGGCTTCAATTGCTAAGGTATCAAAATTAAATGGACGTAATATCATTGCTGCAGGCAATTCTTTTATAATATCTAAAAAAGTTATAAGAAATGACGCTAAAATACTTCTTTTTAATAACGGAAAATAAATGCATCTAAAAGTAGAAAATTCTTTTTGATTTAGAGTTTTAGACGCGTCATACAAATTATTATTAATAAGCCCTAATTGTGACGACAAACAATTATGAGATATTGCACTAAACCTTGTTAAATAGGCAAGATTTAGTGCTAAATATGACCCTAATGTATAAATGTGTATGTCTTTTAAATTTAGTAAATTATGAAATATAAAATTTAATAATTTATCTAATTCTGCTAAATTAATTACTATTCCAATTGCTATTAAAGAGCCGGGCAGCGAATAACCAATTGCGTTTAATTTTCCAATGTTAAATAATTTATCTTTATGAGAATTTATTTTAATCAAATATGTTATAAAAATTGAAATCAATGTACACAAAAGAGCAGAACTAAAAGCAAGTAAAAAAGTTTGTGCGCTTATTTGCAAAAAATGTTTATTTAAATGCTTCCAACCTTCTTCATAAAATTTATAAACTGTATATAAAAATGGGAGAATAAAAGAAACAAGAAAAATAGTAAAGCAATATAAAAACGCCAAAAAACCAGAAATTCGATTTAATTTATTTAACTTTACTTGATTATCTGTATTATTTAACAGCGAAATCTTACTTTTTAATTTATTATCATAAAACAAAAAAAGTAACGATATACAAAAAAGAATCAATGATAAAAACGAAGCAGAGGCAGTATCACCTGTTGCAGACCATACTCTAAAAATACCGGTTGCAATAGTATCAATAGAAAAAAAATCTACAGTACCAAAATCAGCAAGAACTTCCATAAATACTAGTATTATTCCAGAAAAAAATGAAGGAAGAATAATGGGAAGTTGAATTTTAAAAAAAACACTTAATTTTGTAGAACCCAAACTTTTAGCCGCATATTCTAAATTTTTTGGAATACTCATAAAAGCATTTTTACAAAATAAATACACATAAGGATACAGCGATAACGTAAAGATAACAGATGCCAAAAATGTTGAATTTAAAGATGGAAAATAACTTTTATTTTGATAAAATATATAAGCAAAAATATAAGATGGAATTGATAAAGGAATTAAAAATCCCCATTCAAAATAATTTCTGAACGGAAACTGAAATCGCGCAATAAGGTAAGCAAGCGGTAAAGAAACAATACTCATTACTACTGCAACACCAATAAAAAGATACAACGTATTGCTTAAATATTTAGGCAAAAGGTTTTCTGTAATATGTAAAATAGTATCTAACTTAAAACCTAAAGTAGAAAAAATCAAACTAATAAGTGGTAATTGAATGAGAATAATCAAAAATATAAAAAATATTTTAAGTAATTTTTTTTTCAAAAATTATCTCCAACCATACTTATCTAATAACTTAAGCGCTTCAAGAGAATTAGAGCCAATTTGTTTTATACCATCTAAATCAAATTTTGCTTTTCCAAGTTCTTGTAAAGTTTTATTCCACTCAACATCAATGGTAACAGGATATTCGTAGTTTTCATTCATAATCATTGTTTGTGATTCTTTGGTAAGAAGAAATTCTATAAATTTAATCGCTTTTTCTTTATTGGGAGCATATTTTGCCAACGCCGCGGTACTAATATTAACATGCGCTCCTCTGTTTTTTTGATTTGGAAAAATAATTCCAATTTTATTTGCTGCAGAGCGAAATTTTGCCTCATTGGAATTGAGCATACGGGCATAATAATAGGTATTAACAACTGCCATTTCTCCTACATTGTTTGCCAAAGCCAACAGTTGATCTGTATCTCCGCCTTCTGGTGTGCGGGCTAAATTACCAGACACATTTTTTAGCCATTCTGAGGTTGCCTTTTCTCCATTTGCATTTAAAAATCCTGCCACAAGCGATTGATTGTACACATTGTGCGAAGAACGAATGAGCAATTTGTGTTTCCAATTGTTGTTTGCTAAATTTTCATAAGTATCAATCTCGTTACCTTTGAGCTTTTCTTTGTTGTAGGCAATCACGCGGCCACGCATACTCACTGCAACCCAATTGTTTTTATCACTTCTTAAGCTTTCAGGAAGACGCTGCGCAATGGTAGCAGAACTGATAGGTTGAAAAAGATTGTCTTGTTCGGCTTTCCAAATACTCCCTGCATCAACTGTGAGCACCACATCGGCCGGGCTATGTTTGCCCTCACGCTTAAGCCTTTCAAAAATTTGCGCGGCTTCTTTGATAAACAAAACATTAACTTTTACGTTTTCTTGTTTTTCAAAATTTTCATACAGTTTTTTATCAACCTCGTAATGCCTTGAAGTGTATATATTTATTTCTTCTTTTTGAACTATCTTATTGTTTGCAAATATTTGCAATGGAATATTGAACATAGAAATTAAAACTATTGTTTTTATAAATATTTTCATTTTTGCTCCCTGTATTTTTAGACAAATTACCTAGACCCTCTCGATACCAACCAAAACACTATATAGTGAAACTGAAAATCAATCTCAATGAATGCGCTTAAATTTTTAGAGGTAGAGCGCGCAGCCAATTTGTTAACTAAAGAATATCAAAAAAAACCAAAAAAGCTTTGTGAGAGTTTGAGTTAAAAATGCTCATCCCTTAAAAAGAGGGGATAAGCAAAAATGATATTTAATATATGGACTCATTGTGCAAAAGAAGTGGAAGTTAAAATAGAAAAATCTTCTGAAAAATTATAGTACGCGATGAAAATAAGATTTTGAGGAGAAAAACTCATGTTCTCCCTCTTTTTCTTGTATCCTGCTTCATAAGCGCATCGAGAGATAACGCTGCCTCTGGGCTTTCGGGGGCAAATAACGCATTAAAATCATTGGTAGCTTTTAGCACTATAGATAGTTTTAATAATGATTTTAGTGAAATTTCCCCAGTTTTTTCAAACTTTTTTAAAGCACCATAACTCACACCCGATCTTTGCGCCAAAGATTGCTGACTTAAATTGAGATTGAGCCTTTTGGCACGGGCTTGTTCGGCTATTTTCTTTTGCATTTCTTGCGTGCTTAAAAAATTAATTGATATCATAATATCCCTTATAACACAAAAACCCTTATAATAGCTATTATAATAGCTGTTATAATAGCTGTTATATTAAAAAATCAAGTATTTTATTATGGGTTTTTTATTCCTTAAAATTTTAAAGATTGATTAAAAAATTTTTAAATCTAAAGACCTTAAACACTTTGAAAAGTGAATTTTAAATTCTTTTATAATTGTTTCTAGCCTCGACCATTTTTGATCTGTTATTATTGTCCTTAACTTAACGCTTTCGTTAGTTGTGGTAATCCAACTTTTGCTGAAAATTTGTCAAAAATTAAGACTTCTTCAATACTTGATAACACTCAATCATTATTTTAATTGTTTTTTTATAATTAATATGTAGTGCAAAAAATTTATTTTTATGTTTAGGCATTAAATATATTTATTATCAAACAGTTATTTTTTTTGTATATAACAAATTTAATGGGAGTGATATAATATGCATCATTTATTTTTTAAAATTTAAATTATATAAAAATTATATGATAAATTTATTTTAATTATTATAAAACTATTGATTTAATAAATATTAAGTTGTATTTGTTATTTTGCCTTTTTTTGGGGTTTATTAATAAAATTATAAGATTTTATAGGCTTAAATATGGGATTTTCAATTTATAAAAAATCTAACTATGATTGTCAAAGAAAAATTTTTAAGTTTAATTATAGATCAAAAAATATCAATGATAGAAGAGTTGAAGAGGATTTATTTGCTTTTAATATCTTAAATGATCCTAAGTATATTGAAAATATACTTGTTGTTTCAAGACTATTTTCTGGAGTTATAAGAGTTTCTTATGTTTTAAATTTAAATAAATTCTATACCGTTATAAATAAATTTATTGATTCAAAAATTGGTGATTACCCAGTTTTAGATAAAAAATTTCACTCGCATCTAGATTTAGCTGACTTTTTTATTAAAGAAACAAATCATATCTGCTTATTGTCGGTTTTTTGGGTATTTTTTGGTGGATTAAAAAATGAAAATTTGGGTATTTTAGAAAATTCTTACTTGATACAGCAGTTTATTTTACTTAATAAAATTTATAATAGCAAAGTTTTCTCTACAAAAGAATATTATTCTGATGGGCATCTTAGAGTTCAGTCTCTTAAGAATTATGATGAATTTAATTTTGGTATGACAAATTCTATTAAATTAGATGATTTTAAAAATAATTTTTTACCTTTTTCTCGTTCCAATGATTATATAGAAATGAAAATGTCTAAATATATTTTAAAAGAAAATAATGGGAAATTTAAAAAAAGTTATAATGTTAATTATAATCGTTATATTAAGAAAAATATTCCATTAGCTTCTGGTATGTCTGGCATGATTAATTTAGCTTGTAAATCTCTTGTTTTTATGAATTCTGATTTTCGCAGCGATCAAACAGTCTATATGCTAGAGTCTTTATGTGCATTAATTGTTGCAACAAACATGCATTCTTACAGTGAAGTTTATGATTCTTTAAATTTATATTTAGCGGTTTGGAAGCCGAAGTATGGTAGAGTTTATAATTTTTAATTTTTAATTTTTAATTTTTCCTCTCTGTTGTTTTAACAAAAAAGAGTGCAATGATTTAGTGTCAGAGCAGATTACGTCAAATTTTTCACTGTCCAAAGGTATTATTGTAATATTATTTTTATTTATTTTACCCTCAGTATGCACTTCTAACATCAAACCAATGGCATCTTGTACCATATAGTATGCTTCTTCTTCGGTATCACCATCAGTTACAACTAATAACGAAGGAACTTCTGCAACAAAATATGTTATATCGTTATCAATTACTTTTTTTATAAACCCTTCTACCCTCATTGATTTCTCCATATTTAACAGTTACTTTTTTATAATTTAAAGAAACTTTAATAAAACAACTCAAACCTTATTGTTTAAGATTTTCAAAAACATCATCAAAATTTTTTATACAAACCGCACCCTTTTGTTTAAATTTCAAAGGCCAAGTTAATTTAGGATTTTCAAAGTTATTTTGTAAAATAAATAATTTTCTTTTTTGTTTTAAAGCAGCTTCGGCTTGAACCAGAGTGCCCGATGTTTCACCTGCTTCAACAATAATAGTTGCTTTAGTTAACACAGACATAGTTTTATTTCGTTCTAAAAAATAAAATCTTTTTGTTTTTAAATTTTGTTTTTCATACTTTATAAAAGGTACCTGACTAATAATAAGGTGCTCTTGTGCTATTTTTTGTTGAAGATCTTTGTTTTCTTTTGGATAAAAAACAGATAAAGGAGTGCCAATAACCCCAATTGTTTTGCCATTAAATTTTATTGCCGTTTGATGCGCAACTGTATCAATGCCAGCAGCAAGGCCAGACACAATTGTAAAACCTTTCTCTACCAAGCCTTGCGTGAGTTTTTGCGTTCTTCTAACCCCTGCTTCACTTGGCTGGCGAGTACCAATAATTGCCACACATGGTGTACAAACAAGATCCCAAAATCCCTGATAGTAAATAATTTCTAAAGGACTTTGTGCGTCTAAGAATGAAGTTTGATAATTTTGGCTACCACGCATTGTCACACCAAAATGATTAATATTCGCGCTCGTCACTCTTTTCATAACTTCACTGTAATATTTTTCAGCTATTTCTGCTGCTATAAAATTTGAAGGATGTTTGCATCCGTTCTCAAACATTTTTGCGAGTTTTGCATAACCAATAAAGTCGCCTTGATCCCATAAAGCTTCGTAACTTCCAACCTCAAGACTGAGATTGGAATTACATTTATGCAACTCTGTTAAAATACTATTCTCCATTTTTAACCGCTTTACTGTTTAATTTAGAAAAATTATTTTTAGATTTATTATCTGTATAAGCAATATACCTTCTTTCTTGTTATACAATAAAATAATACATTAATATTACATTACAGTCTATATTTACATTAAAAAATCCTAATTCAATCAAACATAATTAAACAAATAAAATAACTAGTAAATTATAAAAACCAAAAAATAATTTTAATTTTACCATAAAAATTAAGTTTAATATTTTGATATCATAATTGTTGCGCTATTTACAAAATTTGTACAAAAACAATAATAAAAAAAGAAAAATTCTTGTTACAATAATTAGTTACTTATTGAGTAATGAAAACCATATTTAAAGTTCACCATTAATTAGAAATTGATTACAAAAAAATACTTTCTTAAAAAAACTCAATATCTAAAAAAATCAACAACTCATTTTTCTGTTCTCACACAATTGACCGAAAAACACATTCTCACTAGGGTGGCGAGCTTCAAGTGTGAATTGCACATGAAGCTCGCCACCAGTTGTATTTGCATTTTGCAAACTGCAATTGCACGGCGAAATTAAAAATAACGTGTTTATTGTTGAAGGATTTTTATGTTCCAAAGCGAATCTGTCGATATTTTTGACCCCAAAGTGGATTCCATCTTCAAAAAGATTTTTGGCGAAAAACAAGAACTTTTTATTGACCTTGTCAATAGTGTGTTTGCCAATAAAAACGAAAAATTGGTAAAATCTGTTACCTTTTCAAACTCTTCTCTGCCAAAAAATATTGCCAGTGGCAAAGAATGTTTTTTGGATGTTCTGGCTGAGCTCGATGACGGCAGCAAAATCAATATTGAAATGCAGGTTGCACCAGAAAAACATTATGTCAAAAGAAGTTTGTATTATTGGAGCAGTTTGTATTCCAACCAATTGGCAACCGGCAATCATTACAAAGGCTTAAATCGCTGCGTGTGTATTAATATCATAAACTTTGACCTCTTCCCCGAAAACAATAGCTATCATAGAATGCTCTCTGTTTTAGATGTCGACAACCACGAAATTGTTGCCCCAGACCTTGAAATCCATTATTTAATTATACCCAAAATGCCTAAAGGTATGTATAATGGTAGTATGACAAGGCTTGAAAAATGGTTACTCTTCTTTCAAGCTAAAAACAAAAAAGTGTTCGAGGAACTCGCCATGCAAGATAGATTATTTGAACAAGCAAAAGAAACTTTGTACTTTTTGAGTCATCACCCCGAAGAACGAGCGGCATACACCCAACGTTTAAAATATCTGTTAGATACCGCTTCTCGAATTGATGATGCTGAAGCTAGAGGCGAAGCTAGAGGTGAGCATAAAAAAGCGCTTGAAACAGCAAAAAACATGAAAGCAAATGATTTTTCATTAATGATTATTGTTAAAATGACAGGACTCTCGCCCGAAGAAGTAGAAAATCTTTAAATATAGTTAGAATCGATTTTTCTTCTTCAGAAAATTAAATTAAAATTATAAACTCTGAATACTGTTTTACTGTTACATCCGCTGTAATCAGTTTAAGAGGTTCGCACAAAGCTTGTGAAATAATTATTCTATCAAATGGATCTTTATGAATATTTGGTAATTCATTCAAGGTTATAACATGCTCAGAAGTTAAAGGAAGCTCTCGAAAACAATTTCTATCAAGACATTCTTTTAATTCACTTAAATTTAAATCTAATTTACCTAGATTTTTTTTAATTATAATTTCCCAAATTGAAATTGGACTATAATAAATTTCTGTGGCTTCATCTATAACTTTACGAGCTTTTTTTGTTAATTTTTTTGAATCTTGCATTATCCAAATAATAATGTGTGTATCAAGTAAAATTTTCATGAATTTTTAAGCCTTACCATAAAACATTTCATTAATTTCTTTACTTGGAGAGTCAAAATCCTCATCATCAATTTTTATTTTTCTTTTCATAAGACCGTAAATAACAGGATTTTTTTCTTTTTTAATAGGCTCCACAATAACAATAGGTTTACCAGATTTTGCAATCATAAAACCAGCTCCGCTTTTAACAGCCTCATCGATCAATTTAGACAAATTTGTTTTAGCTTCGTGCATGTTTATAATTAACACACTCTTTCTCCTTTTCTACAAACTAAACTAAGCTTAGTTTAGTTTTCGTCAAAAATCAAACTAAATTTAACAAACTTTGTTAAATAAACCTAATATATTAAAATTATTAAAAATATTTTTTAGGATATATTGTTATAATTGTGATATTTAAATTCCACTCTCACACAATTGACCGGAAAACACATTCTCACTAGGGTGGCGAGCTTCATGTGTGAATTGCACATGAAGCTCGCAGCAAGTTGTATTTGCAGTTTGCAAACTGTAATTACGCAGTGAAATTAAAAATAACGTGTTTATTGTTGAAGGATTTTTATGTTCCAAACCGAATCTGTCGATATTTTTGACCCCAAAGTGGATTCCATCTTCAAAAAGATTTTTGGCGAAAAACAAGAACTTTTTATTGACCTTGTCAATAGTGTGTTTGCCAATAAAAACGAAAAATTGGTAAAATCTGTTACCTTTTCAAACTCTTCTCTACCAAAAAATATTGCCAGTGGCAAAGAATATTTTTTGGATGTTCTGGCTGAGCTCGATGACGGCAGCAAAATCAATATTGAAATGCAGGTTGCACCAGAAAAACATTATGTCAAAAGAAGTTTGTATTATTGGAGCAGTTTGTATTCCAACCAATTGGCAACCGGCAATCATTACAAAGGCTTAAATCGCTGCGTGTGTATTAATATCATAAACTTTGACCTCTTCCCCGAAAACAATAGCTATCATAGAATGCTCTCTGTTTTAGATGTCGACAACCACGAAATTGTTGCCCCCGACCTTGAAATCCATTATTTAATTATACCCAAAATGCCCAAACATATGTATAATGGTAGTATGACAAGGCTTGAAAAATGGTTACTCTTCTTTCAAGCTAAAAACAAAAAAGTGTTCGAGGAACTCGCCATGCAAGATAGATTATTTGAACAAGCAAAAGAAACTTTGTACTTTTTGAGTCATCACCCCGAAGAAAGAGCGGCATACACTCAACGTTTAAAATATTTGCTAGACACCGCTTCTCGACTTGATGATGCTAAAACCGAGGGAGAACATAATAAAGCTATTGAAATCGCAAAAAAATTAAAAGCCAGAGACTTCTCAATGATAGATATTATAGATATGACTGGACTCTCGCCCGAAGAATTGGAAAATCTTTAAAAACTGTTTAATTTTTAGTAAATTCTCCTCTAAAATTATTTTCCGCCCCTATACAATTGACTGGCGTTGACGTTTTAATTAAGTTGGCGAACTTAGAACGTAATCAACGTTTGAGGTTCGTTAAAAATGTATTTTTAAATTTAAAATACAAATTTTTTTTTTATATAGGAACTTAATATGTTAGAAAAACTTCGCGAAGAAGCAAAAGAAACTTTGGACTTTTTGAGACATCACCCCGAAGAAAGAATGGCTTACACCCCACGCTTAAAATATTTGTTAGACACTATTTCACGACTTGAAACTGCTAAAGAAGAAGGTTTTGAAATTGGTTATAAAGAAGGTTTTGAAATTGGCATTCAAATCTCTAAGCATAAAGTTGCAAAAAAAATGAAGCTAATGGATTGCTCAATGTCTGATATTATTAAAATAACTAAACTTTCCCCTGAAGAAGTGGAAAATCTTTAAATATTGTGAGAATCGATTTTTTGTTTTTTTGCCCTACCCATTTTTTTCTTGCAATCGAATAAAAATTTTTTTGGTTTGTTTCTGCTTTTTCTTCGTGCCAATCATACTGCACCTCCTACTACCATACATATTTTGATATAATATTATCCAAAAATGTGTTAATTTAAAAAATTAACAGAGCAAATAATCCGCTGAGTTAATAATTTTGTTAGTAATTTTATAACTTAACCATTCCAGAAATCTTTACATCAAGACATACTAATATTTTTAATAGAGTATCAGTTGAGGTATTATGATAATGATCAAGTTCGTAACGAGCAATTTGTCTTGAATGTATATGAACTTTACGAGCAAAATCTTCAATTGACATACCTTTTGCTATTCGATATTTAATTGGAGCATTCATTAAATCTTCTAAAGAAAATATTTGTATTTCAGAAGATTTATTATTTTTTAATAGTTCATATTCATTTATTTCAACTTCAATTTCAGAAATAAGTTCTTCAATTTGGCCAATTGTAGCAAGTTTTAAAACTTCTGGTACATTTTTTTGTTGCTCAGTGATAATTGATTCTTTTAACATTTTGACTTTTTCTTTTGCTGCTAAAAGTTGTTTTTGACTAGTAATCATAAATTATTATCTCCTAAGTTAACAACTATTATACCTTTTGGGGTTCCTTCTCTATTAAGTTGAAAAAATCTTGGAAAAGGCAAACCAGAATAGCCTTCGGTAAAAGCAGCTGGAAAAAATTCTAGTCCATATTTAGCTTTCATTAAGAAGAGAGATTTTTGCAAAAAAACGGGGTCTAAAATATCTAAATTAACTTTTTCATCATAACGCCAGCAGCCATCAATATCGTTAGGTTCAAATTTTGAAGTAACAAAGCTTCCGTCAATCCATATTTTTTTAATACCCGCAAGCTTAAAGTTTTCAATGTCAGTTTTTTATACTGACATTAGAGCCTCTCTTCTTGGATTACTTGTTCCAAATCGATTGTTTATTTGCTCAAGGGTTGCAATATGTTCTCAGGGTGACAACTCACCGTTCTTACCAAATTCAGGAATACTCATCGGTTCACCGTAAGCTAATCATAGCACCTTTTTATAGTCATGACTAAATTAGCATGACTAAATCGAGATGTAAATTGCTTGATTACAAAGAAGCCCCACCCCCACTCAAACCTCGCCAATTTAGTACAAAACAATCATACAACTCGATATTGAAATAAGAACCTAGATTTGTTCACAGCTTGACGAGGCAAGCAAAATGACGATAGGAATTTTTGCAAACAAACTCAAAAAGAAGCTTTTAAAAATAAACCTGTTAAGTTAAATCCCTCGATTCAAGGATAGGAGTGTTTAAAAATATGTTGCGCTACAAAGCGGTGATAGCTGGTACAATATACAAAGAAATTTCAGTAAGATATTCAATCTCGGACGTGTTCAAAGTGTCGTGAAATACGACCACGGATAGGGCTTAGAGTCAGACACCGGAACTCTAAATAAATATATTGCGAGCATACAGAGCCAGTCGTCCCTATCGGGCATGATAGGCCAACTCTTACAAAGAAAAATTCTAACTAGTTTTTCTTTGTATCTAGAGAATCCCTTTCCTCAAAAAATCGAGTTAGGAGATTTTTTGAGGAAGGAGAGAATGTAAATAGCGATCACTTTAAAGAATAAAAAAGCAAATGTTGTTACAAAATTAAGAAAATTAGCTAGAAGCACTTTAAAAAATAACATATAAGTTGATAATATATTTATATTTTATAAAATTTTTATAACTACTTGTTAAAATGAAATTATTAATTTAAAATACTTTAACATGGAATCTTTATAAAAATCGGGAGGATTTTATGCAAAAAATAGATCCTATTCAGTTGTCAAAATGGATCATTCATAATCTACCAGAGACGAACTGTGGGTTAAATGAATTAACTCATTTAAAACTACAAAAGTTGTCTTATTATTGTTATGGTATTTGTATAGCAAACAATATTGATCCTCATTTTGAACAATTTATTTTTGAAGCATGGAAACATGGTCCTGTGTGTAGATCAATTTATAATGAGTTTAAAGTTTTTAGTAATAAAAATATTTTAAAAAGCAGTATTAATAAACCAAGCATTCCGTTTGCAAAAGAGATAGAACAATTATTATTAAAGGTATTATATTTATATGGAAGTTTAACTCCTTGGAAAATTAGACAACAATCTCATTTAGAAGAACCTTGGAAATTTGCTTTTGAAAGCAATAATATTATAATTGACGAAAACAAAATTAAAAATACTTTTATTAATAAATTTTTTAATCCAAAAAAAGAAAGAATTTATGGACCAGAATATGTTTTTGATTTAAGTAGCTTTGAATTAGATGGAATACCAATTATAGGGTTTAAATCTTTTGATGAACTTGTAAATACTGCTAAAAAAATTTATTTTGAGAGCCCATGAAAAATTGTGAATTTTGTAAAGACAAATACAATTATATTAATTATGCCAATTAATAGTTGAGAAAAATCAATTAGAATTTGAATAAGTAGTTAAACAGGCAGGCAGAAAATCGTCCGAAAACATGGACGATAAGGCCTTTAGTCGATTCGAACTTTTGATGCGATTTGAATACCGCTGGATTCAATTAACCAGTTAAAAAGGATTTCAATGGACTGCCGAATAGAGCTAACAGATTTAGAATAAACTTTCTCATCACTAGAAAGAGTTTTTTTATTCCGAGAGAGTTTAATTGGTGTGTGTAATTTAGAGTTTATTTGATTCAAGTTTTTTTTAGTTGATTTGTCACAGTAAGCACGATCGGCAAAGATTTGCGAATGTTTGAAGTTTAAAAGATCATTCTTAACAGCAGTTAAGTCGTGAGTTGCGGCGGGTGTGATTTTAAAATCAATAGGTGCGGCAAGTTTTTTATTTTGAAACAAAGCAGCGAGATGAAGTTTTAACCCATAGTAAAATTTATCTTTTGAAGAGCAATAGCCAATAGCAGAAATATCGTTTGCAGTATTGCACTTGTGCGCCCGAAAACCAGTTGTGAGTATAATAGGTAAAGAGTCAATAAGAATAAAAGGTTTGGATTTTGTTTTAGGGATTTTAAATTTATTATTTTTTAAAATAAAGTTTGCAAGTTCAGGAAAGAGTTTACTTAAGCTATTAAGTCTTGACAAAAATCCTTCATAAGAAGGCAAGTGAGGAAACCAGTTTGGAATAAAATTTTTAGTGAAGTTAAAAATAGCTTTTATATTTTTTTGTTTCATTAAAACTCCAAAGATGTAAATAGTGGTGACTTCTTGGTCTGTGAACGAGGGATTTGAGTTTGGACTAATTTTTAAAAAAGAGGTTGGAGAGAGTTGAGAAAAGAAATCGCAGGTAGTAAGGTATACAGTGATGAGTTGGCTCTGCCAGTCCATTGGTAGCTCCTTTGTTAATTTTGTTTGTGCAAAAATTATTTAACAAATTGGAGCTATTTCTTCAAGCCTCACAATAACTTTCTCAACTATTAACTGGCATTAATTTTAATTATGATTGTTTAAAACAAGGTAGTTGTGTATTCAAAAAGTACGATCAACTTCTAGTAAAGTACTACTATGAGTTTTTTAATATAAAAGCGAGCGAAGAAATAGCTGAATTAATTACTAAAGAGGTTGAAAAATCTTATTATTATTTAAAAAAGGACATAGAAAATAAGTTATACCAGTTTCCTAAAACTCCAATAGAGTTTATTAATTTGATAAAATTTCTTAATAAGGAAATTTTTAAAAATACAGGTATTGGTTTTTTTGGAAATTTTCGTGATAGAGAAATTTTTTTTGATACAGGTAATCATTGCAGAGAAGGATCAAATCCTCAAAATATTGAAGCAGAACTTATTACTTTATTTAATGATCATTTTTTAAATACTTTTTCTGAGCAATGGGAATCAGAATCCCGTTTTTTAAGACTTTGTGCCATATTCTTAGAAAGTTTTTTTAGAATTCATCCGTTTCCTGATGGCAATGGAAGAACTGGAAGGTTATTTTTAATTTTGATGGGGATACATAGTCAAAAATTTTATTTTGAACGCTTTGAAATTCATAAAAAAGAAGAAAATAACTACATAAACGCTTTAAGAAAAGCTCATAAATTATATAATCATGAATACCATTTTAAGCGAGGCAATGCTTACAATGATTTAATTAAATGGTTAAAAGCAAGATTAACTAATTTAAGTAACTTTAATGGAATTGAAGAAGAGCCTGATTAAAAAATTATCTTCAAATCGCTAAGCATAAAGTTGCAAAAAAAATGAAGCTAATGGATTGCTCAATGTCTGATATTATTAAAATAACTAAACTTTCCCCTGAAGAAGTGGAAAATCTTTAAATATTGTGAGAATCGATTTTTTGTTTTTTTGCCCTACCCATTTTTTTCTTGCAATCGAATAAAACTTTTTTTGGTTTGTTTCTGCTTTTTCTTCGTGCCAATCATACTGTACTTACATCATCTTGCCATACATATTTTGATATAAAAAAGGGGTAAAAGGGGAGGAATTAAAATTGTGAATCAAGAGATAAAATCGACGAACTTATCATATAAGCAATTATAATTATATAAATTTTTAAATAAAATTTTATATACAAAAAATTCTGATTGATAATTTTATCCTTATTAAATAGTATATAATACTAGTTAGTGTTTGAATGGAGTTGTGATGGATAGAATTTTTGTTGTTTTGAACGGATTTTGGGAAGATTGGCAACGCTTAGGTTTGGATGACAAGGAACTCAATTTTCTTGAATTAGAACTGATGAAAAATCCATTAATTGGAGATATCATTCAAGGATCTAAAGGAGTTAGAAAAGTACGTTGGTCTGTTGGAAATAAAGGTAAAAGAGGAGGGGTTAGAATTTTCTATCTTGATATAACAGCTACTAAAGAAGTTTATTTACTAGCAGTTATTGCAAAAAATGAAAAAGCAAATCTTACAAAATCAGAGATTAATATACTTGCTAAACTTGTTAACAATTTAAAAAAAGAGGATTAACCATGACCTTATTTAAAAAACTTGAAAGAGGATTAAAAGAGGCAACCCTCTACAAAGAAGGCAAAAAAAATGCTGCCGCAAGAGTTCATGATCACAAAACTATTGAGTTTAAACCCGTTACTCTTATGAAGCCAAATCAAATTAAAAAACTTCGTCTTTCGCTAGGCCTAAGCCAAAAAGAATTTGCAAATTTTTTAGCTGTTTCGCACGAAACTGTTGCTAAATGGGAACAAGGTGGAAATAAACCCAAAGGTGTAGCTTTAAGATTGATGGATATACTTGCTAATCAAGGAGAAGATTTAATTAAAAAAGTATCTTCAAATTACTTTTAAGCTCCCATCAAACCTCGCCAATTTCGCCCACAGATTGCTTATCGCGCTCGGTTTTTTGGGTGTAGGCGTCTTTGAGTACAAGTTTTAAACTGGTTTTGAGGCCATTTTCATTGCAAGAAAAGCGAGTTTCTTCTATTAAAAAATCGCCCTCAAGAATGGCTTTATGGCTGACAACGCTTTTAAGCCCTGGCCGCTTTACACTGCTATCGCTCATTCCTCAAATGCCCAAAGAATGATCTTTCATTTTTTTTCGCTATAAAGTTTTGGAGGCATTGCATTGCACGGAAAAATTCAAATTTCTAGTAAAATCAACACTTCTTTTTTATAAATTTTTTTTCTGGCAAAGTCGCGAGAAAACATTTAATAAATCAATTTATATTTAAATATCAAGCATGGTTTCTATTTGTTGCATACTCTTGTGAAGACCGCTTTTTTTATGAATTTTTATCAAATCTGCCATTTTTATTGGCGGATTTTTTAAACTATTTAATTGATTAGAAATAGAATCAAGAACGCTTTCAGGAGAAAGATCTATTAAATGACAAATAAAATCGTCTGGATGGATTGCCTCAATTTCATATTTACCAGAAACGAAAACGTAAAGCCCCGACTTCTAAAGTCGGGGATATAAGTGAGCTTAAAAGACCGCAGCACCAAACGGTGCAAGGTTGAATTGAAAGCCTGACGAGGCATGCAAAAAGACGATAGGAATTTTTGCATGTCGAAAGTTGGCTTTAGCCGTACTATTAATCAGACGTAATTATAATTATTAATTTTTGATATAGAAAATTTGATATTTAAATAAATCGGTAGTACCCTATAATTAATAGGGGAGATTCATGACGATTGAGTTAGATTCTAATAATCATTCTGTATTTAGTTTAAACTATCATTTGATTTTGGTTATTAAATATAGAAAAAAAGTTTTAACAAATCAAAAAATGTTATTGCGACTTAGAGAAATTGCAGAATATATTGGGATAAGCCACAATGTAAAAATTAAGGAAATGAATGGGGAACCTGATCATGTTCATTTTTTGCTTAGAACAAAACCAAACTGTGAACTTTCTAAATATATAAATGCGATGAAATCGGCTACAAGTAGACTTCTTAAAAAGGAATTTCCTGAAATCAAAAAAAAACTTTGGGAAGAATCTTTTTGGACAACATCCTATTGCTTAATAAGTGTAGGCGGTGCTCCTATAAATGTTCTGAAAAGGTATATTGAAAATCAAGGTGGAGTTGAGCATTAATGATAACAACATATCACTACAGAATTAAAGATTCAGGGAAAGCAAATAGGGTGCTATCTCAAATGTCACGTTCTGTAAATATGGTATGGAATTTTTGCAAACAAACTCAACAAGAGGCTCTTAAAAATAAATCCGTTAAGTTAATAGATGATAAAAAATCGGATGAAAAAATTTCTATTCCGTATTTTTTTTCATCTTCAGAAATGGATGGATTAGTTGCAGGAAGTTCAAAAGAACTAGGTCTTCATTCTCAAACAGTTCAGGCTATTTCTCAAGAATACATCACACGTAGAAAACAATTTAAAACACTCTTGCGTTGGCGTGGTAAAAAATCTCTTGGATGGGTACCATTTAAATCATCTGCAATTAAAATTCATGATGGAAAAATATCTTATAATAAGAATGAATTTTCTTTTTGGAATTCAAGAGAACTACCAGAAGATGCAAAAATAAAAACAGGCTCATTTTGTCAAGATAAGAGCGGTCATTGGTATTTAAATATTGCATTTGAAAGTGAATTAATCAGAATTAAAAGGGATGAAGACAAAGAAATTGGAATTGATATTGGAATAAAAACTCTTGCAACATGTTCAAATGGTGAAAAGATTGATAGACCAAACTTAAGAAAAAATGCTTTAAAAAAACTTCGCTATTTAAAAAGATGTCAACGATTTGCACAAAGAAAACAATCAAAAAGTAAAAAATATCATTCTCTTCCAAAGTCAAAACAAGAAAGAAAACTGCATGTAAAAGTAGCCAATATAAGACAAGACTATTTGCATAAAGAATCTACAAAACTTGTGAAAAAATGTTCCCTAATTGTAGTTGGTGATGTTCCTTGTAAATTCATGAATCGCAATAAAAAGCTATCAGGAATATCACTCGATTCAGGAATAGGGATGTTTAAAAATATGTTGAAGTACAAAGCCGTTAGAGCTGCTTCAATATACAAAGAAATTTCAGAAAGAGATTCAACTCGGACGTGCTCAAAGTGTAGTGAAATACTACCACGGATCGGGCTTGGAGTAAGAACATGGACTTGTGAAAAGTGCAAAACGATCCATGATCGTGATGTCAATGCGAGTATAAACATACTCAACGCATACAAGAACATGTTCCCTATCGGGCATGATAGGCCGACTCGTACGAAGAAAAATTCTAGCTAGTTTTTCTTTTGTATCTAGGGAATCCCCTTCCTCAAAAAATCGACGTTAGGAGGTTTTTAGGGAGGGGAGGATGTCAATTAATATCTTCTTAGGGAAATCTTTCAAATTAAAAGTCACAATAAATTACGCTTGGCATACAATTGCTGCTGCTAATATATGCTTATCGTCAGGATCTGGTAAAGAAAGTGATGTTAAAATTTCTTGGTACCTTGCTTTTGGAATGTTGGCATCTGGTACAGCCAATTCCATAAGCTCTCTTGTCTTATTTAACCTCTCTATTTTTAAGTCAGGTCTATTCTTTTGTAAGTTTTTAATCCATTCTTCATGAATATCATCACTCCATTTCGCTTTAAATATATTTATGCCAGTTAATAGTTGAGAAAGTTATTGTGAGGCTTGAAGAAATAGCTCCAATTTGTTAAATAATTTTTGCACAAACAAAATTAACAAAGGAGCTACCAATGGACTGGCAGAGCCAACTCATCACTGTATACCTTACTACCTGCGATTTCTTTTCTCAACTCTCTCCAACCTCTTTTTTAAAAATTAGTCCAAACTCAAATCCCTCGTTCACAGACCAAGAAGTCACCACTATTTACATCTTTGGAGTTTTAATGAAACAAAAAAATATAAAAGCTATTTTTAACTTCACTAAAAATTTTATTCCAAACTGGTTTCCTCACTTGCCTTCTTATGAAGGATTTTTGTCAAGACTTAATAGCTTAAGTAAACTCTTTCCTGAACTTGCAAACTTTATTTTAAAAAATAATAAATTTAAAATCCCTAAAACAAAATCCAAACCTTTTATTCTTATTGACTCTTTACCTATTATACTCACAACTGGTTTTCGGGCGCACAAGTGCAATACTGCAAACGATATTTCTGCTATTGGCTATTGCTCTTCAAAAGATAAATTTTACTATGGGTTAAAACTTCATCTCGCTGCTTTGTTTCAAAATAAAAAACTTGCCGCACCTATTGATTTTAAAATCACACCCGCCGCAACTCACGACTTAACTGCTGTTAAGAATGATCTTTTAAACTTCAAACATTCGCAAATCTTTGCCGATCGTGCTTACTGTGACAAATCAACTAAAAAAAACTTGAATCAAATAAACTCTAAATTACACACACCAATTAAACTCTCTCGGAATAAAAAAACTCTTTCTAGTGATGAGAAAGTTTATTCTAAATCTGTTAGCTCTATTCGGCAGTCCATTGAAATCCTTTTTAACTGGTTAATTGAATCCAGCGGTATTCAAATCGCATCAAAAGTTCGATCGACTAAAGGCCTTATCGTCCATGTTTTCGGACGATTTTCTGCCTGCCTGTTTAACTACTTATTCAAATTCTAATTGATTTTTCTCAACTATTAATTGGCATATATTTGTTAAAGCGAAATGGAGTAAAAGATCTCTTAAATTTGCTGGATACAAAATACACGCATCATAAATAACAACAAAATTATTACTGCTCATTTTTAGTCTTCATAACCAAGTTTGTCTTCTTGAGAAATCCTTGCCAACTTATCAAGTGCATCTTTACTTTTTTTATTCATCTTTTTCTTGAATGACATTAAATCTTTTGCTTTGATTCTTCTGTGCGCACCAACTTTATGAAATGGCATTTGTCCCGATTCAAGAATTTTAATAATAAATGGGCGTGATACATTTAAAATGTCAGCTGCTTCTTGCGTTGTAAATTCCTTATTAAATGGCACAATTGTAACTGAATTTCCATGTGCAATTTCATTTAATATGTCCATTAAAAATGGCATAAAACTTAATGGAAGTTGTAAATTCTTAATATTACCTTGAAAATTTAACGCAAGCTCAAGATTTTTTATTTTTTTCTTTTCGCAGAAATTTGAGATATCCTTAATTACAATTTCAGCTTTCTTAGTATCCTCAACTGTTGGAATATATTCTTCTATTAATGTTAGGGCGCTTATTTTCATAATATCCTCTCCTTAACTCAGAGGTTACTTTACCGCATAAACGAAATAAATGCAATATTAGAAATAATCGAAATAATTTCAAAAAACAAGAGAAGTCGGGGGAGCCCCACCCCCACTCAAACCTCGCCAATTTCGCCCACAGATTGCTTATCGCGCTCGGTTTTTTGGGTGTAGGCATCTTTGAGTACAAGTTTTAAACTGGTTTTGAGGCCATTTTCATTGCAAGAAAAGCGAGTTTCTTCTATTAAAAAATCGCCCTCTAAGCCACAGGCAGGAGCCTTAATGGTAACAAGAGTATTGATTTCCCAAATTTGCTGACTACTGGGGTTTAGCCAATCGACGCACTCCACGGTAACCCGTAACGACTGCGCAACCCGTTGCGCCATTTCCCACTTGGCGCGCTCTTTGGCCTCGGCTTCGGTAATGGCTTTGTGACTGACAATACTCTTAAGCCTTGGCCGCTTTACACTGCTATCGCTCACCTCGCCCCGAGCGGTTTTGTGCGGCTCGTCGGCATTGCGGGTATTGCCCACCACCACATAGGTGGCAAACTTTTCGCTTTCGTTGTGCTCTACAGAACAGCTTAAAATATTTTCGCCTTCGCGAAGAGTTGCCGCCACAACGCTGCCCACATCGGCAAGCACCAAGCCGCCCTTGGCGTCGGGGTAAGCGAGCACTCCCTGAAACTTAACGTAGCGATCGATGCTTTCCCATACGGTTTCGTTATGCTGCACACTGATTTGCGGTAAACTTGCCGTTGCTGCAGCACTTTTGCCGTGCACCGCAATGCCAAACGGCGCTGCAAGCAGCTCAGCCAGTTGCTTTAACGATTTGCCCTTAAACTCTTTGGCCTCAGAAATATTGCAAGAGTCTACCAGGTCGCCCGTTTTATCGCGCCCCTGCACCGAGAGCGATCGCTCAGAGCTGCCATACTGACTGCTCACAGAATCAATGTAGCCACAAATTATCGGTTTGCCTTTGTAGCTCAGCTCACACAAATCGCCTGCTTTGAGTTGCCATTTTTCGCCTTGGCCACTCCATCTGTCGGTATACCCAATTTCAAACGCACCACTTACGGCGGCAAGCGATCGGGTAACCGAAGCCGTAAGCCACCCTTCAAAAATTTTGCCATTGGCTTTGAGCTGAATCATGCAATCACCTTAATCAGTTGCCCTTTGTACAAAAAATCAGGGTTTTTAATGTTATTCAAATACAAAATTTCGCTTTCTTTACTCAGATTGCCAAACTGCTCAAAGCAAAAATGCAACAGAGTTTGCGGATAACGCACCACAATTGACTTCATAACTGGCAGCTCGTTGGCAACGGAGTTTAAGTTTTCGTACACAACGGAGCGCAACTGGTAGAGAGTTAAATACAAGTTGTCATTGAGTAGCGGGCGGTTCATCAGGGCATCGAGGGCTTCGGCAATGTCGTCTCGGGATTTATTAATTTCGTTGACACTTAAAAACGTGGCACCCATAGCAAAATCGCACCATGCGCAAATAATAAAAATTTGCAGCAAGGTTTCGAGCTCTAAAATATTGCGCTCGGCTCTACGGGCTTCGCTGGTGCGCCACACGCTGCGGCGTTTTTCGCTTAAGCGCAAATAAAACAAAATTTTAAACGCTAAAATTCTTTTTTGTGCGCGCTCGGCACGCTGAATGGCGGTAAAAAATCGCTCTTCTTCGGCAGTGGCCGCAGAGTGTTGCTGCACACAATAAAACATACCTGGCATGGCGTAATGTGGCATCAGCTTTGCCACCGCTTGTTTGTCGGCGGAGCTTGCTCTGCCACATATTGCAACTTTAAGTGCTGCAAAGCAGCCCCAAAGTACGCCCCCTAAGTCACCGCCAGACATGGTGGCACCGTTCATGTGTTTTTTTATTTTAGCAAACACATAGGCCATATCTGCACCCAAAATTGGAATAGAGGTCACAGCCCGTTCTGCTTTATGAAAGCCCTGCATTACACTATTTAACGCCTGCACCACTTGCTGGAGGTATTTAGAAGTGCCAGCAAGACTTGTAAAATTTTTTGCAAAGCTTTGCACTCCTGCCCCATGCACCGCCGCAACCAACTCTTGCACTTTGGCCGCTTTGTTTTCGATCACTTTTAACGGATTGCTATTGCCACTTTCAATAAACGTAAAATTAAGAGTGCAATAACGCCCTTTGTTAAAGTTTTCGGAGACCGAAAGGGTAGCGCACTCCACCTGCATGGTACCCAAATACGGGTGCACCAGCTCCCCTTGTTTGCCTTTTTCGATGGCAGCAATAAGTTTATCGCGAACTGCAAAATAGTTATCACCCACCAAAAACCCAGTTATTTGAAAGGTACGCTGTTTTTTACCCAAGTCTTCGTTATAGGGCTTATCTCTAAACGGAAACGCATGACTCACAATGCGCCTGCCAAACTCGGCACTGTGCCCCTCAATTTCAAATGGAATGCCCTGAAAACTTGCTTGCTGTAAGTTGTCTTTCCAATTTTTTGTTACACTCATAAAAAATTCCTTAAATTCCCTAATTTGGCACGGCTTGAATTAAGAATTCGAGTTGCAAATCGCCAACCTGAGGCTTGCTGTACCCTTCTCCCGTAACAAGCAAATTTTCTCCTACAATAAAAAATTCGCTTAATGGCGTGCTCTCGTTATAAAGAGTGTGTTCTGCAATTTGTTTTAATTTACCCACAGTAAGCCGTGGCGAGTACTCAACGGGCTTTGTTATTTTTAGCTCTGCAATAAGCGCATTGCATTGTGCTGGGGTAAGGCTATCGCTAACAATACAGCCAAAAATTGTATAATTTTTAAGCTTATCTAAAATTCCCTCTGCAAAATGCTGTAGCCCCTTGGTAAATGGATGCAAAGCATCTAGCCTGTAAGAAATAAAAATAGGCGTAGTTGTTACTTTAATAGCAAGGGCTTCTTTAAGCTCTTTTATATTAAAAATTTTATATTCTGGAATTAAAACTTCTTCTGGCAAAAATGGCAAAGATCCAAAATCGGTAAGGTAACTTAAATAATTATTTTCGGTAAATTGCCTATAAAAAATAGGAGAGTATTTTTTATGCCCCATTAGCCAATCATTAAATTTACTGTGCGGCACATTGAGTAAAATATTTTTTAGGTTTAAATCTAATACGTATTTTGTAGAACTATTAGGGTGTTTTTGCGCACCGTATTCAAGATTTTCTTTATAAAAACCATTAAGCGCCGAATTTTCAAATTGAGGCGGAAAGGTATCGTCAAGCAATAAGCTTATTAACCGCAATCGTTCGGTATGCACTGTATTTGTATTGGCTTGCAAAGTGTCTTTGCTATTTTGCCGTTGCCAAGTAATTAAATTATTTTTATGCTCTGTTACGCCCCACCAATGGGTTAAGGTGTCTGTTTTCATTTCGCTCGTAATTGTATATTCTGGCAAAATTATATCATCTGGCAAAAATGGTGTCGATCCAAAGTTTGTAAGGTAACTGGAGTAATTATTTTCGGTAAATTTTCTAAAATAGCTTGGCACATGTTGTTTGTGCCCTATTACCCAATCATTAAATTTATTGTGTGGCACATTAAGCAAAATACCTTTTAAATGCGCATCTAAGGTATATTTTGTAGAACTATTAGGATGTTTTTGCCAGCCGTAATCGTGGTTATCGTGATAAAATGCATTGAGGGCAAACATGCCAGCATATGGCGGAAAGGTATCATTCAGTAATAAATTGATTAACCGCAACCGTTCGGTGTGCACAGTATTTTTATTAGTTTGTAACACATCTTGGTTGTTTTCGCGCTGCCACGTTATTAACGTATTTTTATGCCCCTCTAAACCCCACCAATAATTTAACGTGTCTTCTTTTATTTTAGCGGTGTAAGATACCGTTGTTCTGTTATCGAGAGGCATTGCGAGAGCAGCTGGAATGGGTGAATGCTCTGGCAAAAAGGGGATGGAGCCGAAGTTTGAGAGGTAGGTGTCTGTAAGAGGACTGTGTCTGCAATTACCGTGATTTCCATGAGGTAGTGATTGATGATTATTTACCCAATTAATAAAAACTTGATGCGGTAGGTTATATTGAATTTGATCTTGAAAACTATTTGTATCTTGGCTCAATAATGAATGCGAAAGAGTAGCATTTAATATAGTATAATAACGCCAAATTGCGCCGCATGTATTAGATAGTTTTTCAATAATTTCTCTTCTCGCATTATACACCCTATTTCTATTATTTATTAAAGTCTCTCTCGTATTGTATCGTTGCCAATTTATTAAGGTATTTTTATGTTCATCTAAACCCCACCAATAATTTAAGGTGTTGTATAGGTTTGTGCTTGTTAGTGGCATTGTTATTTCCTTGAAGGTTTAAAATTAAAAATCTGCTAGTTTTATAAAAGAAATTTGGGCGTAAACATTAAATTCTGTAAAAGAATTTGCGGCAAATATTTGAAACCCCACTGTTTCGTTACCAGGGCAAAAATAATTTGCTTCAAAAAATAAATTATAAAAGCCATTTGTATTGGGGTAGGTTTGAAGTTTTTTAGTTTCAAACAAGCCCTCTGTTACTTCACCAAAGGCAAATTTTAATGTGCCTAAACTATTTTGCTCTGCAGTTTGATTTAACTGAAAATGAATTTGATACAAGCCAGAGTGCTTAAGGTAAAAGGTTGGAATATGAAGCAGATTTGTAATTTTAGTAATATTTTTACTATTTGAATGCATTAAATTATTACATGGCACAAGGCTCGTGTTGGCCTTATTTTGAAATTGCGGTATAAAGCCAGAGTAATAGGCTTGCTTAATTTCGTACTGAGGGTGCGTGTGATTTTTAAAGGTGGTATTTATAAAAGAGTTATAATTGGTATCCAAAAACTTTTGAAACGTACTTTCGTTTAATTTTGCGCCCACATGCTTTAACACGTAGGTTCCATAGGCATTAAACACTTCGGTAAAGCGCGAATCTTGAATAAAATAATTTTGCTCTAAGGTTTTTAAAAATTGTAGCACCTTTTCGACAAATTCGTTATTAAAGTTATTGAGTATCTCAAAGCATTGCAGCAAATTGTTTTTATCGGTATCGGTAATAGCTTGCAGCCTTTTTAGCTCGCTTTCTTTGGCGAGAGTTAAAATAGTGCTTTGAATTTGTTTTTTCCATTGCTCCACTTCGGTTTTAAAACCCACAATATCCTGCTCGCAGCCCTCTTTTAAGGCATTGAGCTTTTGTTTTATTGCCGCAGACAGTTGGTTGGAAGCGCTGTCATCGAGACTCATGTTTTCGCTTAAAATTACGTTACAAATTTCGTCTTGCACGTGGTTTAGCCACTCTGCCGTAACAATGGTTCCATGGGTGCCAACTTCTGGAACCCCTAGGGTGAATTTGCGATCGGGGGTGGCCGTTGCGCCTTGAATTTTATCCATAAGAATATCCTTTAAGTTGGCCAGTAGGTGACGGTGGTGTTGAGTGGAGTGCCCCCACAAATTGTTAATGTACCGCCGTTATTAGCGGGATCTTTATTTGGTTTTATGTTAATAAAATCGTTTTTTTGGAGAACTAAATTTACCATCCAATGTAGCTGAGAAAATTCTTTACTCACCTGAAAGCATAAATCAATTTCTTTTTTGTTATTTTTCCAAACATCAAAATGATAGCTATCTCCCTTTCCAGTAAAATTAAAATGAAATTCATAAATTCCAGTTTCTGGGCAAGTATAGGTATTAAGTTCTAAATTCCATGGAGAATCTCCATTTTGTAACATTGCTCCACCAAGCTTTACATATTGTTCTGAGTTATATGTATCGCTATCTGCTGCCAACCTACTAAAATGCTGCGTTACGCTTTTTTTAGCGTTTAACACCGTTTGTTGTGCTTCCATGGTATCAATAGCAGTTTTAATATCTTGCTTATGCGCTTGCTGTTGCTGCAAAACATACAAACAATAGGCATTAAAAATTTGGGTGAATTTTTGATCTTGCAAGAGGTATTGTTGTTCGAGTTTAGTAAGCTCTGCATGAAAATTTAAAATATGGGCGTTGTTTTGCTCGTTAAAGGTTTGCACGGCGTTGAGCACGTGGTCGCGCTCGGTGGGGGTAATGGTTTCGAGTTTGCGAAAACGTTTTTCGAGGTCGAGGTTTTTAGAAAATAAATTGATGTTTATTTTCATGCGCTCCACTTCTTTTTTAAGCTCTGCAATGCTGTTTTTGCTAGAAATTAAAAGGTTTTGAACCTTGGGTTCCATTTCTGTTTTAAGGGCGGTTTCTGAAATTTCGGGCAAGGTATCAAGGGTGCGGCCTTGTAAAATTTCGTTGTGCACCGCTTGCAGCGTGCTGCTTGTGAGCACCATGCCTTCGGTCACTTTGAGGTTTGCATTGGACATAAAAATATTCCACTCCTTGCAGGGGTTGGTTGGTTTAACGATGTTTGGTTGTGTTGTTGGTTTAAGAATCGTCCCCGTAATACTCGTGCAGCTCTGTCACCCAAAATTTCAGCTCTTTGGCTGTAAAGTGGGTGAGGGTTTGGGGAGGCCAGTGCAAATGCACGGCCAGCCCAATGACTAGTTGTCTAAAGTTACTTGGGAATTGGTAAAAAAATCAGTAATCACCTCAACGCATTTAAAGTAGTCGGCAAAGCTGAGTTTTTTAACAACTTCGAGGCGGTTGCCTGTAAGACTTGCCGTTAACGCTAAAATCACTTTGTTTTTTTGTAGGTCTGTAATGCTGTAGTCCATAATGTCTTCAATGGTCATTTCTACAAACTTAAGCTCGGTGATGGTTTCGTCTAAGTCTTTAAGGGGCTTAGTGAGCTTAATCACTTTTGCGTATTTAACTTTTGGTTTTTTTTCTGATTTTATTTCACTCATGCGCCAATCTCCAAGCCTTTGCGGCCTTCAAAACGTAATGTAATTTTGCCTTGTTTGGTTTCGAGTTCCATGCCTTTGTCGTTAACGCACCAAGCGTCGTAAAGGGCAAAAGTGGTGCCATCAGCGAGGTCGAGGGTAATGGTGGAGCCATCAACTTGCGATAAATCGATACCGCTGAGCAAATGGCCTTTTACAATGTCGCCTTCAATAAAAGGCACTTGGGCAATGGTGGAGTAGCCAATCACACCGCTTGTGCCTACAATGGCTTCGCGTTTGTCGGCACCAATGCCGTATTTAAAATCGCCAAGGCAGTCGTAAGATTTTCCATCAATTTTAAACGTAATTCTGCCGCCTTTAATGTTGCTCATGGTGTGTCCTTATATTCTAAATTGAATTTGCGTTGCCACTTGGACAAGTTGATTCATAATTGTTGGAGGTAATAAAAAGTCTAAACGGCTGCGGTTTTGCGCATTGCGTTCGACAATAAGTTGTTTGGTAAAGTCACTGGCGTTTTGCACCAAGCCATCGAGTTCCCATTGGTTAAAGCGGGCAATGGCTTCGGCCTTAGCAAGCTTGGGAGTCATAACTTTTTGTCCGGAGCGAAAGCTTGTGCCATCGTCTGCAAGTTTGTAACGGGAGTATTTGTTCCAAAAATACGTTCTAAAATCGTTACGAATGTAAGAGAGCGTGAGCACGTTTTCTAATGACAAATAACTTTCGTCGTTTTGCCCAGAAGGATTGCGTTTGTACGTTGTGAGCGCGCGTTCAATGTGCACGGTGTTTGCAGTGCAATTAAGCGTAGAAATGCCGTTATTTAACAACACATTGCGTTCTTCAAAACGAGTTTTTTGCTCAATGCGCGGTGCATTAATGCCTTTTAGAGGCAATGTTTGCAAAGGCATTGCAGGGTCGATGGCAGCACTGCGTGAAATTTGTGCGGCAATGGCTGCATTAATCCGTGCCGTGCTATCTGGAATGCCGTAGGCACTAAACAGCGTGAGGCATTGGGAGTTGAGAGATTGCGAAAGAGTGATGGCGTTTTGATGTGCGGCGTTTGTGGTTAAGCACACAAAACCATCATTTTGCGTATGGCCGCCCCAACGGGTATCCATTTCGTCTGATAATGCTTTTAAGCTTTCGGCATCGGTAAAAGGGCACACAATGCAGTTAAATTTTTCGTCACCAAGTGCTGCAAACAGTTTGCTAAAATTGTACTCTTGGCGGCCACTTTGAAATTGCGAGACCACAACATCAAACGCTGCAGGGCTTTTTTCGACAGCAAGGTACATGTCGTCAAAAGAATCGTCTTTGTTTAATGCTGTAATGTTTACTGCAACAAAGCTTTCGGTCACTTCGACTTCGGCCGAAACGCCAAGTGCAGAGTTTTTGCGAAGCGCTTCTACAAGTTTTTGTGCCCAAGTTTCTTTGCGGCTTGCGTTATCGGCTGCGTCGAGCTCAATGGTCACTATTTTTCCGCCCATGTTTAACACAAACTGCTCGTTTGCTTGGGAGGCCGTGCGGCTACCAGTTTTATCTAAAAAATCGATGCTTGCTGTTGATGCCGAGGCAGTGCGAGCAAATGCGTATGCCCATGTTTCGTTCATGCTGTCGTTTAATTTGTACGCGTCAATTTGTCTGTGCAACAAAGAATTTTCGCCAAACATTTCCATGGCTGCGGTAGACGAAGAAACCAAATATGGTTTTTCTAAGTCGGCTTTGCCGCTTTGTTTTTTAGTTCCTAAAATTAATGTTTTCCATTTTGGAACAGATGCGCTTGCTGCAGAATTGTCAAACTCAACCCACATCCAAGGAAGACGAGAGTGTTGAATTGTATTAAATGATACCATTTTTTACCTCAATAGCTGGGTTTGTTAAGTTATCAAGCTCTCTTAATTTTGTTTCGTTAGTTGTGTACGCTACGTTATATAAAAGAGTTGTTGTTGTTTGATAAAGGTTATGCGAAATGCATTTTCCTTCGCATTCTATGCCAACATACGTGAACAAAAATTCTTTTGTGCTAAAATTTGCAATTTCTGCTTCAATAATTTTAGCAATTGCATGAGTAGGATTTTCTTGCTGCGCTAAAAAATTACTTATAACTGTAATATGCAAGTGGGTTTCGCGCGCATAATTTATGTTGCCAAAAAAATTGACAACCACTTCTTTGGGGCAAAAAATAAAAATAGAATTATTTTCTCCCACCGATTGATATTCTGTTTTAGGATGGGTATAAACTTTATCTAAAGCAATTGTTTTATGAAGCAGTAAGTTGTAAACTGTAGTTATAATTTCGTCACGTCTGTGTGGCATAGTCAGCTTTCTAAAATTTAAACAAAATAATTTTATAAATTTTTAAAAATAAAAATTATTTTGTTGTTAGTACTTTTTTAACAATGTAATTATTAAAATTTTTTTTGTTAATAGTTTAATGATTTTTTTGTTAATAAATTTTTGTTAATTATTTTTAACAATTTTTTAATAATGTTATTTTGTAACGTTATTATATTTTGTTATTTTACAACATTATTAACAAGCATAATTTCCCATATAGAGCCACTCACTTGCGCATACGCAAAACCACACGCAATGGCATTAGGGTCGCTACTGTCTGCGGTTAAATAACCATCTAAATAAAAAACGGGCATACCTGGGTCAACATTTCCAATAACAGGAAATTCAAAACACCCTTGCGTATACGCGCTAATAGGCCATTTGTGTGTTCCGTTAGTAATGGCAACCAAAACCAATTTATTAACATGAAATAGCTCTCCAGCATTTACGTTGCGTGGCGGTTTTGCTAAAATAATATTTCCTGCAGAAATATAGTTGCTAATTTTCATAAAGTTGTTCCTTTAAGGAATACCCACCGCATTTTTTAAGTGCGGTGTTTTTGTGTTGTTAAGTTTTGAGCTAAGGTTATACTTAATTTTATTTAAAATTTAAAAGTAATACAGATGCACGTTATTAATGAATTGAGTTAAAAATCTCCTTTATTGCCATAGATTTATTTTTAGTATTTATAACCGCTTGCCGCAGCTTAAAAAGAAGCATAAACATTTTAAAAAAATTGTGTGGCAAAATTTGCAAAAATGGAGGGGGGGGGGCGTGAAGGGTGAAATTTTAGATGCGAACCGCTGTAGCAGAATGGTTTGAACAACAATTTTTAATTATTTTTTAAACCATTCTTTAATTTTTACGAAAATTTACTTCTATATATTGCTTTTTCTTCAAAATATTCAGGATCTAAATCAATCAAATTCAATAAACGAAGTGCCGCACCGTTTGGATGACTTTTTCCATATTCCCAAGATTCTACTGTTTTTTTTGATACACCCAAAAATTCTGCAAAAATAGCTTGCGAAAAACATAACTTTTCTCTTAATTTACTGATTTCTTTTGCGCTCATATCTTGAACTGGGTGAATTTTAACAATTGTTGTCTTTAGTTTTTTATTTCCTTTTGTATGTTCTAAGGCATCATTTAATCCTGCCATGATTTCATCAAAAAATTTATTTTTTCTTTTTTGTGTTTTCATTTTCAGCCTCCTTTTTGATTTTTAAAACAACTTCACCAATCAAATTTCTTTCAGACTTGGTCAAATTTTCTTTTTCATTCTTTAGAAAAAAAGCAATCGCATAAATGCGTTCTTTTAACTTTATGTCTAAATAAAGCACTCGAATTCCACCACTTTTTCCTTTGCTGCCGTAAGAAACCCTTAACTTTCGCAAGCCATGAGTCCCTTCTATCAGTTCACCATAAAGATACATCCTAAAAAATAGGATATTTCTGTAATTTTTGTAAATTTACATAATACATCAAAATTATTAAAAATTAAAAAAACTTGAAAATTGTAATAATTTGGGTTGCAATGGGTTGGGAGTTATATTTTATGACTAAATCTAGAAAACGTTTACCCTCACAATCAAGTGTTCGTTGGGATGATGACTTGCAGCCACTGGTATTAGAATGGTTGGAAAAAAATCCGGATTGGAACATTTCGCAACTTGCAAACCAAGCTATTCGAAAATTTATTCTTTCACACTATTCCACAATTCCTGTAGAATTAATCTTTCTCGATAAAGAAGAAGGCTCAAAACTGATTGATAAAGTCATACTCGATCACGCAGACGCACTGGAGCGTCTTAAATGAAAAATTTGCAAAAGCAATTTTTAAAAGCGCACAAAAGGCAAAAAGGTAATAAATGAGAATAAGCAGAATATGAGAATACGACTCGAGCGAAAAAATACCTTATTACGTTGGAATTCCTGAGCTAGAAATACATAGCCAAGGCTCAACCCTAGAAGAGGCTTATGAAATGATTAAAGTCGCTTTTGGATTATTACTCGAAGAGCATACAAAAGGAAACGTAACAAAAAATGATCTTAAAATAATTTCAACAAGCGCTGTTATGTTTGATATAGTTACTGATAAAATTAAAGAAGTATCGAGTTTCGCTATTCATCGTAGATTAGCTGGATTGAGATATTAATGTTTTCTTTTATTTAACATGCATCAAAGGCATTAAGCTGTAATGTTCTAAAATTTAATGTAGAAAGAAAATTTATAAATATATCCTCAAAAAATAAAATTATTATAAAAATATATATCTTACATTTAGAAGAAAATTATTGCTTAAAAGTAGTATTACAGTATGGATGAGTCGGCTGCAAATTTTCAGTATTATTACTTCCTCCTTCTCTCCTTCTCACTATATGATCTATACTAATTGAGTTTTTATGTAAGTAACCATTACATATAGAACATTTAATACAACCGTTAAGAGCTCTTGATAAGAAGACATTAGACTTTGTATCACTTGTTGTAAGTAGATTAGCTTGTTGATTATCTGGCTTTAAATAATGAAACTTTTTATTATCAATGATTCTTAAAAACTCGCGGTAAATTAGATAATGAATGGAACTTTATTGATTCAACAATCGTAAAAGCTCATCAGCATTCTGTAAATTCAAAATGCAAAAAGGATGAATGCATTGGTCGAGCTGTTTGTGGCAATTCAAGTAAAATACATATGATTTCAGTTTCTTATGAAAATCCAATAGATTTTATTTTAAGCGAAGGTCAAGCTCATGATTGCAAAATTGGCAATCAACTTATCGATTATGCAATGCTAAAAATTTAATTGCAGACCGTGCCTATAGCAACAAAAAAATAAGAGAAAAATTAGCAGACAAAAAAATTCAAACAATTATTCCTAAAAGAAAAATTCTGTTGATAAAACCAATAATGAGTTTAATATACATTTATATAAAATACGTCATTTAGTTGAAAATTTATATTCTAGATTAAAACAATTTAGAAGCATCGAAACTCGTTACGATAAATGTAAAAATAATTTCGCTTCATTGATTTACATTGGGTGTTCCATCATTTGGAGGAAAATTTGAGAACACTCCCTAGTCTAAGGATGACAAGCTTAATTTTATAAGCGTTCAAGCAAGACATAACTCATAATCATGATCTTTCTTAAAGCAATTATTCTCTCCCACTATCAGTTAATAAACTTAAAATTGACATATTAAAGCTATATCTGACAAAAATACTAATACCTTATGATTTAATTTATTTGCAACTTTATAACATTATAAAACATTGCTATAGCCATTCTAGAATAAGTTGTTTACCAATATATCTGCACTAACTTACTATCTTTTATAATTGTGATTTAACTTTTTATGAATAATTACAGTTTTTAAAAAATTATGAAAAAAATCTAATCTATGGTTCTACCAAATACCATTTAGGCCAAAAGATAAAAATAAACTTTATAATAATTACTATAGTTTAATTAATCATAAGCTATAAAGTCTAATGCTATTTGCACAACTTACTTTTGTTGCTATAAGTTCTATTTTTTAAATTCGGCTTATATCTCGATTTTTCATGATACTCAGTTTCGCCAACTTCAAATACCAAATCTCGATTACGATAAAATTTATCTCATCAATAACGTATTAATTACGTATTTGCGAAAAAATTTTTTGTAACTTGAAATCATTTAAAACAAGATAACTTATGTTTTACTATTGTCATATAATATACTGATTTAAATTTAATGATTATTACTCAATCATAAAGATAATCAATTTTTAATTGTCTTACATCATCAAGTGTAAAAAAGTTTAATAAGAAATATCATCTGGATCATAATTTTTTATGCCCCAGATTTCTGCAATGTCTATAAAAAGTGATTTTCTACTTACTTCTCTACCGTTATCGAATGATTTTTTCAGTCTTTCGTTTCTTACTATTTCTAAACCTTCTTTAAAACATTCTTCTTGTGAATATTTAATTCTAGATCTTAAGTCTCTTTCATATTTTCACCTGGCATCAAAATAAGCTCTGACATTAAAATCAAGGCGCATACGTTCAAGGTTTCTATACATTTTAGTAATGGAAAAAAAATTCACTAAGAAATCTTTTTTTAGTTGTTTTGTTACTTTAATAAGTGCAACAATTTTTCTAGAGTATTATATTCACCCAAAGGATGTTTTGCCAGGTCTAAATAATAAATAAATAATAAATCAGTGAGTTGTACTTTATGCTCGGCATCTATTAATACAGCCACGGTATGATAATATTTGGTATGCTTAAAACACATGAATGACAATTGTTTTTTTCACTGTATCGTAGTATAGAAATTGTTTTAATTGTGATCAACTAGTTCTATGTTATTCCCAAAAAATCCTTATTTACTAATATCAATGTTTTTTGCTCGTAATATTTTCAAAAAAAGTAAACAAATATTATTAAGATACTTTTTTCTTCTTTTTACGAATATATTCTTCAAGAGCTTGTCGCACAATTTTTTGATATGAAACTTTTTCTTCTTTTGCAAAACTTTGAATACAATTTAGCAAAGGATCTGAAATACGAATAGTTATACTCTTATTTTTAGGCGCAAATTCAAATGTTGTTAATTTAAAATCATCATTATCCATATATTCAGACAAATCTTGATCAATAAACTCTTCGGCCTCTTTATCTGTTGTTAGTTTTGGCAATTTTTTCTTCATATTTTTTAACCTCTTTACTGTGCATGTATCGAATTGAAATAGGTCTAACCAAACAACTTCCATCTTCAGTATATTTAAAAGTAATGGCTCCTACCATTGGTCTACTATTTTGGCCTTTTCCAAAAACTATATACCGCTGTTCAATATCCGAATGCTGAACATCAGGAGTCATAAATAACGTGTTCTTTAAAAAAGACTCTATCTCCTCACACGTTACACCATGTTTATCTCTGTTCTTAGTTATATTTCCATCATCCCAATCAAACCCATCAAATTTCAGCGTCATCAATCCAGAGTCTCCAATATTCAATAACCATTACGTAATTATAGTTCAACATAAATACATTTGTCAATACAAATGTATTTATGTTGAACTATAATTACGTATTTTCAAATACTTACAAAAGTCATTATTTGTAGATTTTTCAAACTAAGTAAAGTCGAAACAAAATCATACTTCGGCTCAACGAATTCTATAATTCTATGTTATTCATAAAAAATCCTCCTTTGCGTTTCAAAAACTTTATGTTTGTGAAAGAAAGTTTTTTAATAAAAATTAAAAATAAAAAAAGAGAGGAATGTTTGTGTTTTAAATTTAGACATACTATTTAAATAAAAATTTCACTTAATATAATTAATCAGTTACTTTTTTAACAAATTCAGACTTTAAACCCATGGCTCCAATACCTGGGACTTTGCAATCTATGTTATGATCTGCATCAACAAGACGAATGTTTTTAATTTTGGTACCAACTTTTACAACATTTGAAGAGCCTTTAACTTTAAGATCTTTAATGATAGTAACAGAATCTCCATCTTTAAGCTCCACACCGTATGCGTCACGTACCATTATTGTTTGCGGGTTTTCTTGGTTGTTTTTTAGATTTTTTGAGAACTCATGCCCACACTCTGGACATATTAAGATTTCGCCATCTTCATACACATATGTTGACTGGCATTGGGGACAAGGAGAAATTTCACTCATAAGGAACCCTTTCTTAAAGTACGAGTTTTTAAGCTCAGCAAAACAAATAATTCAGCAAACTCAATACTGCAAGAAAAATAATTATGCTATTAAAAATAATTATTCACAAAATAACTTACAAGAAATTTCATAATATCCATCAAAAAATTCGTACATTTTAAAACCATATGTCTTATTATCAATATCATTATTTTCGTTGCTACCATTATATTTAAATTGTGCAAAACTAGAAGGCCCTGCTTCTAAATTATAGGTATTTCCAATTTTAATTGAATAATGATTATGCACATGACCTGTTATTAAAACTTTAACATTATCGTATTTATTTAAAACATTAACCAAATCGTGACCATTTAACATAGGGCAATCATCAATTAATGGTGTTCCTACTGCAACTGGATGATGATGAGTGATTACAGCACAATTGTAGTTTTTAATTTTAGCTTGTTTGATGTTAGTATCAATTCTTTGCAGTTCTTGGTTTGATAAAACTCCATAATCTTTACCTTCTATGCAAGAATCAGCACCTAAAAACAACCAATTTTCTAACCATAGTTCCTTTAAATGAAAAAAATTATGACTTTCAGAAAATACTTTTATTAAATTACTTTTTGAATCGTGGTTTCCGTTTATAAAATAAATTTTTTTATTTATTTTTTGAAGCGAGTTAACAACAAAATTATAAGACTCAATACTACCGTCATCTGAAATGTCACCAGTTAAAATTACAAAATCAAAATCTTTTATATTATTGCTAATATAATTTGTAATATTTTCTAATTTTTTTCTTGGATTAACTCCATACATTAAACTATCTGTTTCTTTTTTAATGTGACAATCTGTAATTTGAATAATTTTCATGCTTTTTCCTTTAATTTTTTTTTAATTTAAATTTGCAACCTACTGCCTAATATTTAAACATTTTTTAAAAATTTTTAAACACAAACTTTTCCCTCTTTTTTTATTTTAAATTTTTGCTAAAAAAAACTTTCTTTCAAAGACATGAAGTTTTTGAAACGCAAAGAAGGATTTTTTGTGAATAACATAGAACTCGTTGATCCCAAGTACGATTTTGTTTTTAAAATGCTATTTGGTAGTGACCCCGAAATTTTTATGAGTTTTGTAAATAGTGTTTTAAACTTAGAGCAAAGCAAAGCCATTGTGGACGTCACGTTTATTAACCCAGAACTCAACAAAGAAGCCGAAGACGATAAAGCAATTAGGCTCGATGTCTTAGCAAAGCTTGCCGATGGCGATCTCATTAACATCGAAATGCAAATGCAAAATCATGGCCATTATATTAAAAGAAGTTTGTATTATTGGAGTAAGGTTTACTACTCCCAATTAAAACAAGGCGAAAATTACGACACCCTTAAAAAAACGATTGCCATTCATGTATTAAATTTTAGCTTGTTTAAACACAGCAAACACTATCACACCGAGGCTGTGTTAATGGATGCCGAGAATAAAGTGCAACTTACTGATTTATTTTCTATTCATTATTTAGATCTAGCAAAACTCCCTTCGGGTAACTATAATACCCTAGAAAAATGGTTGCGCTTTTTAAAGCAGCCAAGCAAAGAAGAGGTTTTGCAAATGAACATCCCTGCAATTACCAAAGCATACAAACAACTCGAAAACATGAGCCTCGATTCCGGCATTCGTGCCCGTTACGACGCCAAACGTAAGTTTGAACATGATTATGTCACGGGGCTGGATACGGCTAGAGAAGAGGGAAAGATTAATATGATAAAAAACTTTCTTATAGCAGGAGTATCCTTAGAAATTATTCAAAAAGCTTCTGGGCTATCTCTCAGTGAAATTGAAAGTTTGCAAAACGAATTAAATTTAAAATAGTTAGAACCAAAAAAGAAAAGGATTTCTTAATGAATTTTTTATCAATTGCCAGCGTATATAAAAATCTCGAAAACATAAGACTCGATTTTAATGTCAGTGCTTATTATGATGCCAGACAAAAATATGAAAGAGACTACAGATCGGGTATTGAGAATGCACGAAAAGAAGGATTTAAAATAGGTCTCGAAAAAACAATAAATAAAAGGCTGCAAAAAGCCCTTGAAAATGGGAATGAAATAAGCAGAAAATCTATTTGCACTGATTTAGCACTTAGTCTTCTTGCTGATAACTACGATCTCCACGACATTGCTTATTACACTGATTTAACATTTTATGAAGTAAGACAATTGAAGATTGATTATCTTGATAATTAAAATATTAAACCCCTAAAAACCTAGTTTACAACCCACTGCTCAATTTTAAAACACTCCCAAAAAATTTTTAAACACAAACTTTTCCCTCTTTTTTTATTTTAAATTTTTGTTAAAAAAAACTTTCTTTCAAAGACATGAAGTTTTTGAAACGCAAAGAAGGATTTTTTGTGAATAACATAGAACTCGTTGATCCCAAGTACGATTTTGTTTTTAAAATGCTATTTGGCAGTGACCCCGAAATTTTTATAAGTTTTGTAAATAGTGTTTTAAACTTAGAGCAAAGCAAAGCCATTGTAGAAGTCACGTTTATTAACCCAGAACTCAACAAAGAAGCCGAAGACGATAAAGCCATTCGCCTCGATGTCTTAGCAAAACTTGCCGATGGCGATCTCATTAACATCGAAATGCAAATGCAAAATCATGGCCATTATATTAAAAGAAGTTTGTATTATTGGAGTAAAGTATATTACTCCCAATTAAAACAAGGCGAAAACTACGATACCCTTAAAAAAACGATTGCTATTCATGTGTTAAATTTTAGCTTGTTTAAACACAGCAAACACTATCACACCGAGGCTGTGTTAATGGATGCCGAGAATAAAGTGCAACTTACTGATTTATTTTCTATTCATTATTTAGATCTAGCAAAACTCCCTTCGGGTAACTATAATACCCTAGAAAAATGGTTGCGCTTTTTAAAGCAACCAAGCAAAGAAGAGGTTTTGCAAATGAATATCCCTGCAATTACCAAAGCATACAAACAACTCGAAAACATGAGCCTCGACTCGGGTGTTCGTGCCCGTTACGACGCCAAACGCAAGTTTGAACACGATTATGTCACGGGGCTGGATACGGCTAGGGAAGAGGGCAAAGAACAAGGAGTTAAAGAAGAGAAAATTAATATGGTAAAAAATCTTCTTTTAGCTGGAGTTTCTTTAGAAATTATTCAAAAAACATCTGGGCTATCTCTCAGTGAAATTAAAAGTTTGCAAAGCGAGTTGAATTTAAAATAATTGGCTCCGCTTTTTAAAGCAGCCAAGCAAAGAAGAGGTTTTGCAATCGACCCTCCATCTTCAAAAATTTTCGATCTCTATTAACAAAAGGTAAAGATGGTAAAACTAAGTATACCGAAGAGTGTTCAAAAGAAATAGCTGGAGGTAATGTTGAGCAAACTTTATTAAAATATGTCGGTGGAAAAATTTGAGAAATGTTACTTCTATGCAACGGAACTGAAAGCCTTCGCTAAAGAGTTAACCATTGATGTAGGAACTTTAAGAAAAAATATTTCAAACCTAAAAACTAGCGGAAGTCGGGAGAAGCTTTTACCTAACTACTAGCGGACTTAGTGATAAAAAAGGTCATCAAATGTTAGCATTCAATCATTTTAGGGCAGATAAAGATACTAGAGGAACAAAATTTCATAGAGACTCAGGCTGGGTTACTGTCTTAAGAAGTACGGAACCTGGTTTAGTAGCTTTAATTGACGAGCAATTATATTCAATAAATCCTAAAGAAGACCATTTTATAATTAATTTTGGTAGTTCCATTGAAGTATTAACTCAAGCAATGAAAACCCCAGTAAGAGCTAATATTCATGGAGTAGTTCAAACGGTTAAAAAATTTCAAGAAACAAATCGAACATCTTATGTTGTTTTCCTTGACTCTAATCTAAATGGCCAAATTTTTAGGTACGAATCGGGCAATCCAATTACAGTTCAAACTGTTAAAGAATTTGCAATTCAAGAAGTGATTAGAACATATGATGATGATGAAACCAAATTATAGAATTTAGTGTGAAAGCTTTCAAATACTATTGATTTGCATAAATTATTTAAGTTATAATGAATTTTGATAATTTTCATATATAATAACGCCTGATCTTTACTTAATAATTTCCATTATATTAGTAAAAATTTTTGTATTAAACATTAAAAATCATGCAAATTTAAAAAGGAGAAAATAGAAGGATGAATTTTAAAGAATTAACATATTTAATGGTGATTATTAGTATTTTTATCTCTTCCGTTATTGAAACAGATATTTATTTACCTGCGTTACCTGATATGATGGATTATTTTTCTCAATCCGAAGAAACTATACAAAAATTATTAATTTGGAATTTCATTGGTTTTTGCGCTTCTGGCCTAATTTATGGTCCAATATCAGACTCATTTGGACGTAAGAAACCTTTAATGATCGCATTAGGAATGTTTTTTATTGGCAGTTTTATTACTCTAATAGCAGATAATTTTGAGTTTATGCTTGTAGGAAGATTACTACAAGGCCTTGGTAGCGGAGGGTGTTTTACTTTAGGAACAGCAATAATTTTTGATATTTTTCAAGAAAAAAAAGCAATTCAAGCTCTTAATAAAATCAATATTATTGTTCCATTTATTATGGCTTCGGCGCCTTTACTTGGAGGTTATTTAAATCAGAAATTTGGTTTCCGCTCTAACTTTTTAGCTATATTTATTTGCGTAAGCGTTAGTTTTTCAACTTGTGCTTTATTTTTGAAAGAAACTTTAATTCAAAATAAAAGAATAAAATTTAACTTGAGAACAACTTTAATCAATTTTAGACGTGTCATTACGTGTTTACCTTTCATTAAATTAACGCTTATAATTAGCTTGTTATTTGCAGGTTTTCTTGTTTTTCTTTCCTCTTCAGCTTTATTATTTGTAATACAATTTGGTATTACAAAAAGCATTTATCCTATTTTCCATACTTCTTTATTACTTGCGTATTTAATTGCAAGCTTAAGCTGTGATCGCTTTATAACAAAGTTTGGTATTAATAAGGTAAAACACTTGGGTCTTTATTCAGTTGTATTAGGTGGAGTTTTACTTTTATTTGTTTCATTTTTTTTCCCTAAAAATGCATTACTTCTTACCATAGTGATGCTTCCTTATGCTTTTGGCTTTGTTTGGACACAAACTCCATACGTAACAGAAGTAATGGAATTGATACCAGATATAAAAGGAATTTCTGCTAGTGTATTAACGAGTTTCAGATTATTAATCACTGCTTCTGCGTTAGGCTTATCATCCTTTTTATATAATGCAACAATTTATCCAGTGGCATACATTATTCTTTTTTTTGTACTCTTAATCTCAATTCTTATTTTTAGTTATGAAGGATATTTCAAAAGTATAAATATTATATCTTCTACCCGAAGTAAAGAAAAATTTAGAGATTAAGGCACAATAAATTTTAGGAATATTTTGTCTATAAATTTGCTTAAATCATAGTCGTTTTTGTTTAATTTTTGTATAAATTATTTTGACATGTTTTTATTTTACTTTGATTAATAGAAAATGTTATAACTAGTAAAGGAACTATAATGAATTTTATATTTTAACACTTTCAAGTGCAGAAGTTTTGCACTCATTGAATTGTATGAATATCTTTTTCCAGGAGAATCCCTTCCTTCAATATATGCTACCGAAAATGACCTTCACTGGAAAAAAAATTATCTTAGGGTTTTTAAAAGTCACTCAACAACAAAAAAAATTACTTACCTCTCAAATAAAATCAGAGTTAGATGAATATGGTATTGACTATTTTGTAGAACACGAAGACATAGAGCCAACGACACAATGGCTTACAGAAATTAAAAAGGCTCTTGTTAACGCAAATATATCTAACATTTTAGACAAAAACATTATAACCAATGAATTATTAAATAAGGCAAGGAAACACCGGTTAGAAGTTTTAATTGATGACTTTTTAAATTCTAGCAATTTTAGCATTTCGACTGAGCTACTTCGAAAAATTGAAAATTTACTTACATTCCAAGATAAATAGTAGTTATGGAAAATGAATTTTGGATGCAACCCACTGCTCAATTTTAAAACACTCCCAAAAAATTTTTAAACACAAACTTTTCCCTCTTTTTTTATTTTAAATTTTTGTTAAAAAAAACTTTCTTTCAAAGACATGAAGTTTTTGAAACGCAAAGAAGGATTTTTTGTGAATAACATAGAACTCGTTGATCCCAAGTACGATTTTGTTTTTAAAATGCTATTTGGTAGTGACCCCGAAATTTTTATGAGTTTTGTAAATAGTGTTTTAAACTTAGAGCAAAGCAAAGCCATTGTAGACGTCACGTTTATTAACCCAGAACTCAACAAAGAAGCCGAAGACGATAAGGCAATTAGGCTCGATGTCTTAGCAAAGCTTGCCGATGGCGATCTCATTAACATCGAAATGCAAATGCAAAATCATGGCCATTATATTAAAAGAAGTTTGTATTATTGGAGTAAGGTTTACTACTCCCAATTAAAACAAGGCGAAAACTACGATAACCTTAAAAAAACCATTGCCATTCATGTATTAAATTTTAGCTTGTTTAAACACAGCAAACACTATCACACCGAGGCTGTGTTAATGGATGCCGAGAATAAAGTGCAACTTACTGATTTATTTTCTATTCATTATTTAGATCTAGCAAAACTCCCTTCGGGTAACTATAATACCCTAGAAAAATGGTTGCGCTTTTTAAAGCAACCAAGCAAAGAAGAGGTTTTGCAAATGAACATTCCTGCAATTACCAAAGCATATAAACAACTCGAAAACATGAGCCTCGACTCGGGTGTTCGTGCCCGTTACGACGCCAAACGTAAGTTTGAACACGATTATGTCACGGGGCTTGATACGGCTAAAGAAGAAGGGCGTGAAAAGGGTGATAAAGAAAGAAGTATAAAAACAGCAATAAAAATGCTCCAAAAAAACAAACCACTCGATGAAATTGTAGAATTTACAGAATTATCTCTTGCAGAAATTCATAGTATACAGCAAGAACTCAATTTAAAATAACTAGCTCCGCTTTTTAAAGCAGCCAAGCAAAGAAGAGGTTTTGCAAATGAATATCCCTGCAATTACCAAAGCATACAAACAACTCGAAAACATGAGCCTCGACTCGGGTGTTCGTGCCCGTTACGACGCCAAACGTAAGTTTGAACACGATTATGTCACGGGGCTGGATACGGCTAGGGAAGAGGGTCGTGAAGAAGAAAAAATTAATGTGGTAAAAAATCTTTTTTTAGCAGGCGTCTCTATAGATATTATTCAAACAGCGACTGGATTATCCCTTACAGAAATTCAAGCAATTCAGCGTGACTTTAATTAATAAATAAAGAACTGCGCTTTTTAAAGCAGCCAAGCAAAGAAGAGGTTTTGCAAATGAACATTCCTGCAATTACCAAAGCATACAAACAACTCGAAAACATGAGCCTCGATTCGGGTGTTCGTGCCCGTTACGATGCCAAACGCAAGTTTGAACATGATTATGTCACGGGGCTGGATACAACAAAAGATGAGGGAAGAAAAAGAAAAAATCACCATCTCACATCTTAATTGACAAAATTAATGGGTGCTATTAATAACTCAAATGATCTTGATAAAAGATTGAATTTTATAATTTTTTTTGAAAGAAATTCAAAATGTCAGATAAAAAAATCTTAAATTGGCTGTTAACTTTACAAATCCCTACAGAAGAAGAACTCAAAATATTTACAAATCCCAAAACTGCAAAAGAGTTTTTAGATTTGGCCACCACAAGCCAAGATCCTGAGTTTCGTGCAACTTATATTCAGTATTGCATAGATAAATTTGATCATACTATTGATGAAAACGACATTGCCACACCCTACAAACTCAGTTACAACTCTTTTGAAAAAATTTGCGAACTGTTTGAGTTATTAAGTCAAGATAAAGAGCTTTATTTTTATAACTTAGCCAAACGAAAATTTGAACACGATGCTACTACAGCGGCAGAAACCAATTACGGAAAAAAAGAAAATACATAGCATTAAATTTATTTTATTTAACCTTAATTACAATAAAATATTACTGACTCGATTTTAAAATTTTATTTAATAAATTGTTTGCATTGCCTTCAGAGTTTTGAAATAATTTTTTAGAAAATTCAACCATTCCAGACCTAAAGTAAAATGCTTTTTTTAAATCATCATTTAAAAAATGAGTAAGCCAAATTATATTTCCGTATTCGGGATGAATTTCAAAGGATGAAACATAAAATTCTTTTTTAACTTTTGCCTGATGAATCACATTATTTGCCGCAACAAAACAGCTTACAATTTGAGAAAAACCCATTTCTTTTGCATATTGAATAACCTTGGTTAAATAATCATTATATATGCCTTGTCTGCGATAATTTTTATTGACCATTGCATGACGCATATAGTATAAATTTTCTTCTTTTTGTTCACTTCTAAATAGTGCAATAATTTTATTGTTGTCTTTGACAACTAAAAAGTTTGAAATTTGCGGATGATTATACTCCAAGTATAATTCTTTTTCTTTGCTACTTAAAAGCCCTTCATGTATAAAAGTCAATTCACTACTATGCTGCTCTGCAAATTCTGTCTCATAAATTTCCCAATAGGTATTGTAATCAACTCGATCAACATGATATTTATTGAGAATTCCATATTTAAATATTTTTTCAAAAATCACATCTTGTTTTCGTGATTTATCAAAAACTATATTATAACTCATTTTCTTACACTATTCCTTTTATTTAAAATGCTATTCGATAAAATATGCCAATTTTTCCAAAATTTACTTGCTGGATAGGATTGTGCTCAATAGATAAAAATATCCATAAATTTTTAAATTTTTGATAACTCATCCTACCACCTATTAACATTGAATTATTATTAAAATTTGAAATACTCAAATCTAATAACATAAAACTATAATAACTATAAATATCTACCTCAAATTTATTTTGTTGACTTATAACTTCTTGTTTTTGATTATGCAAGCTATAAAAATTTTCAAATTTTACAAAATCTTCAGTATTATAATTATTTTGTTGATTACTAAAATAATCATGTTCAATAACTCGCGATGTTCCATCTTGAAACTGCTCGGTTAGCTTAAATTTAGTAACCTGAGCATTTTCTTGAAAATGTGTTCGCATAGTATGAACCTCATTTTTATTAATTGAAGAATGCTGTTCATCTACCTTTAACACACGATCTGCAGAATTGTATTTTATTGTAGAAGATGTCAACCTTCCGACTTCAAATGCAATCAATATAAACATGGCCAGGGTTATTTTATACTTCATAGGCAATCAAATATAAAAGATTTATTACGATTTTTGACACCATTCCAACTGACATGCACCCAACCAGAATAAAAGTATGGATCGTAACAATTTTCTAAAATTAACTGATCAAACTCGTGATCAGTTTGAATTTTTTGATATAATTTTAAGTTATTTAAATTTAAAACTTTAATGTCTGCAGCCTTACCTTCCTGATGTTGACTTTTTTCTGTACCCCCCACAGCTTTGTTTAGTTTAGGACATCGATAACCAGAAAGAATAATAATTGGACAACCAATATTTTTACGCAAAGGTTCTAAGAGTCGATCACACATTATTTTTAAATTTTCAATGCTTTCTCTGCTCGGGGTATTATCAATATTTAATTTTTTTGCTGTTGATGATTGCACAAATTCATCTAACGTAAAATTTTGACTTAACCTCATTACCTAATTTTACTTTCTATCTTATTTAATCGTTTTTCGTGATCTTTCACTTCTGTTTTAACTTCTAAAATTGTTTCTTTAAGCTCTGAACTTTGCTCTCTTAAACGAATTATAGAGCCGTTACTAATAGCTAACTCTTTTGTAAATTCTCCCATTTGTTTAACCATTCCTTCCCATCTTAATGTCATTTTTTCTAAATAATTTTTATCGTTATCATTATTATTATATTTAAAAATAAAAAATATATTTAATGAAGCTAACGCAATGAGTAAAAAGACACACAATCCCATTAATACAAATGGTGCTGTTTCTCTTTTACCGAGTCCTTTAACAATTGAATGTGTAACTCCCGCAGCTTCTGCTTTATATTCATCCATATCAATCCTTCTAAAAAAAGTACCAAATTACCTGTAATTGATTTTGTAATGGTCTGCTTAAATTTTTGCTTTTTTGAACATTGACAACGTTTTCCACCGTTTTCTCCGTTTTCTCTTTAAGCCAGAGAAAACAAGAAAAATTGTTCAGTAATTTCAGAATTATTTTTTTTCTGTTTTCGCACCACAGAGAAAAATACTAAATTAAAAAAAAATTCATAAAAATAAATTTGTTGGGTGAAAAAAAATTAATTGCACTTACAAGGAATTTATAAAAAATGAAAGCCATAACAAAAACTAAACAAATAAGAATATCAACAGTAATAAACGCGGTTAAAAGAATGGGTAATATACCTGGTTTAACAGATATAGAATTAGATAGATTAGAATATTTTCCAGAATACTTTACAGAAATTGTAAGACAATCTGCATACACTTTAGCTCGTTATAAATATGTTGATAATGCCAGTTAATAGTTGAGAAAGTTATTGTGAGGCTTGAAGAAATAGCTCCAATTTGTTAAATAATTTTTGCACAAACAAAATTAACAAAGGAGCTACCAATGGACTGGCAGAGCCAACTCATCACTGTATACCTTACTACCTGCGATTTCTTTTCTCAACTCTCTCCAACCTCTTTTTTAAAAATTAGTCCAAACTCAAATCCCTCGTTCACAGACCAAGAAGTCACCACTATTTACATCTTTGGAGTTTTAATGAAACAAAAAAATATAAAAGCTATTTTTAACTTCACTAAAAATTTTATTCCAAACTGGTTTCCTCACTTGCCTTCTTATGAAGGATTTTTGTCAAGACTTAATAGCTTAAGTAAACTCTTTCCTGAACTTGCAAACTTTATTTTAAAAAATAATAAATTTAAAATCCCTAAAACAAAATCCAAACCTTTTATTCTTATTGACTCTTTACCTATTATACTCACAACTGGTTTTCGGGCGCACAAGTGCAATACTGCAAACGATATTTCTGCTATTGGCTATTGCTCTTCAAAAGATAAATTTTACTATGGGTTAAAACTTCATCTCGCTGCTTTGTTTCAAAATAAAAAACTTGCCGCACCTATTGATTTTAAAATCACACCCGCCGCAACTCACGACTTAACTGCTGTTAAGAATGATCTTTTAAACTTCAAACATTCGCAAATCTTTGCCGATCGTGCTTACTGTGACAAATCAACTAAAAAAAACTTGAATCAAATAAACTCTAAATTACACACACCAATTAAACTCTCTCGGAATAAAAAAACTCTTTCTAGTGATGAGAAAGTTTATTCTAAATCTGTTAGCTCTATTCGGCAGTCCATTGAAATCCTTTTTAACTGGTTAATTGAATCCAGCGGTATTCAAATCGCATCAAAAGTTCGATCGACTAAAGGCCTTATCGTCCATGTTTTCGGACGATTTTCTGCCTGCCTGTTTAACTACTTATTCAAATTCTAATTGATTTTTCTCAACTATTAATTGGCATTGATAATAAATATTTAAATATACACAAAGTAAAATATATTACAGTTAAGGAAGTTCTTAATGAGGTGCTTTTTACAGTTGATAAATGCGCAGAATCTTTTCATGTTTTAATTGCATTAAAAATGATTGCTCCTAAAATATACTCTAAAATTAAAATAAATTATTTAAATCCAGAAGACACAATTTTACCATTAGTGATAAATAAAGCAACATTACCGCCAAGACATGTATGCATACCAAGAAATCGGTATTATGCAGAATTAGATGACCTAAAAAAAATAGAAAAAGGGTTCTCTTTAATTATAGATATCGATCTGACTGCATAATTATCCAATTTTTTGTAAAATATTATTATTTTCGTTTATATTTTTATTCTGCTGGTTATTATTAAAATATTCTTTTTGCATTTGTTTGGTAGTTTTAGAACTACCGTCATGGCTCCAACCTGGAGCATGAATAAAGTACAATATTTTATAAAAAATATTTTTTGTTTTTAAAGAGTCTTTATACATTAATTTAAAATGATCAAAATTTAACTTAAACCAATTTTTAGTCTGTAAATCATGCAATACGCCATATTCCACTTTTTCTTCTTCTTTAGCAAATGTGCCAAAAATTTTATCCCAAATTATAAAAATACCGCCATAATTTTTATCGAGGTAAGCAATATTTTTAGCATGATGCACTCTATGATGACTTGGAGTATTAAAAATATAATCTAATATATAAATTCTATTTGTAAATTTTGTATGCAACCAAAATTGATAAATAAAATTAAGCGACATTTGAAATAGCACATCTTCTAGTCTAAACCCGAGCAAAAATACAGGAATATAAAATAATCCTTGAGGCGCATAATCAATAAACGACGCTCGCAAAAATACAGTTAAGTTATACTCTTTAGAAGAATGGTGCACTTCATGAATACACCACAAACAACGGCTAACATGGGAAATTCTATGAAACCAGTAATAACAAAAATCATCTACAAATATTAGTAAAACAAATGCCCACCAATATGTTGTTTCTCCTGTAACTAAAGCACTCCACACCCCTGGCATTTGAAAGAACGAAAATTGTGAAAATATTTCGTACATAAATAATATAATTGTTGATACAATGATGACAGGAAAAATTACATAAAATATTCCAGTTCCAATATTAAACATAGTATCATGTTTTTCATAAAAATTATTTTTCTTATTTTTAGAAACTTTATATTCAATAAAAATAAATATAAAGAACAAAATATAGCTAATTATGTTTAAGTATAACATAACTTTTTCTACCATAAAATTACCCCTTTTTTAAGTTTTTTAAAATAGAAAACAATGATAAAATAACTTTTATAAATGTCAATTTTATCAAAACTATTTTTATATCGGCAATTTTTATAAATACATTAAACATTATAAATTTTTTAATATTATTAATATATTACAGGGATATTTTTTTGATAAACTGCTTAAATAATACAAAGTACCAACTATTTATTTTTTTGAAATTTAAATTTTTATTTAAAATTATTTTGAATATTTTTCATAAAATTGCTCATCAGACATTAATAAAAATAAGACACCTTCTATAAATGCCAGTATTGTAGGAATAAAAGTCCAAGCAAAGATTAAATACAAGATGCCCAATCCAATTTTACCCAAATAAAATTTATGTACCCCTAGCCCACCAAGTAAAAAAGCAAAAAGCGCTGCCGCTATTCTATTTCTACCGGTTGCAAAACTTGTGGGATAAATTTGCCTGCATCCACAAAAAGGACAAATTTCTGCATTTGCTAAAATTGTTTGGCCACAATCTGTACAGTATTTATTATTTTTATTTTTGTGCAACGATGTGTTTATTTCTGACATAATATTTATTTGCCTTCGATATTGATAAACTGCATATAAAACTTAAGTTCATTAATAGATTCAATAATATCATCGACTGCTCTGTGTTTATGTTTTTTTTCAAATTTTTTGTTATAAACACTTTCAAACAAAATTTTAAAGCTAGAAACATCGAGCATACGGTAATGCAAAAGAGCAGAAAACTTAGGCATCCATTGATCAATAAATTTTCTATCTTGACCAATTGAATTTCCAGCTAACAAAGCACGCTCTCCTGCAGAAAATTCTTGAAAAATTTTAATAAGCTGTTTTTCTACTTCTGCTTCGGGCAACCCATTAGGAACTTTTGCAGTTAAACCACTTTTGCCATGATGCTCAGTGCACCACTCATCCATAGCACCCAATACAGCCTGATCTTGATATACTATAGCCTCGTACTCTTTAACAATATTCATCGAAAGATCTGTTACCAACAAGGCAACCTCTAGTATGCGATCTGTGGTGTGGTTTAATCCGGACATCTCCATATCAATCCAAAATAAGTATTTCATAACAAAATCTTTCTTATTAAAATTATAAAAATTTACAACCAGTACTTTCTATAATTTTAAAACATTTAAAACAATTTTGCCAAATCAAAATGCAAACTCAAATTCACCCGTGTTGCAGTAATTTTAACGACTCTTGCAACATCGCAAGTTCTTTTTGATTATCGAGCAACTGTTTTTTTGCACCTTCTAAAATATGAGCGGGCGCTCCATTGGTAAACTCTTTATTGCTAAGACGCTTTTCTATTCCGGCAATGGTATTATTTATTTTTTCTATTTTTTTGAGAAGTCTCTCTTTTTCTGCATTTCTATCTACCAAGCCTTCTAAACTTACAAAAATCTCTAAGCCATTAACACAAGTTGGGGCACAAAAACCTTGTTGCTCAGAAGAAAAATGAAACTTCGCTTTTGCCAATGCTTCCATTTGCGCAATTAAATTACCAAAACGAGATGCTGCATCTTTTAAGTAAACAGTTAATTCTGTTGCTGGGTGAATATTAAATTTACCCCGAATTGCTCTTACAGCAATGACGACAGACTGCACTTCGCGCATATGCACAATTGCGTTTTCATCAATCATAGTTGATGTAGGTTCTGGCAATTTTTCAAACCCTAACGTTTTGCCATCACGCTCACTGTTAAGTTGTTGCCAAATTTCTTCGGTAATAAATGGCATAGTTGGATGCAGTAAACGTAAAATTCCATCAAAAACTTGAAATGCCAATTCTAATGTTTCTTTTGCAAGTGGTTGGTTATTATTATCTGCCAAGCGAGGCTTTAATAGCTCTACAAACCAATCACAATACGTCATCCATACAAACTCATACATTGTGCTTGTGTATTGAGAAAATTCATAGCGAGACACATTATCATGAACTTTACGAACCACATCAAAAAACTCACTGGTAATCCAGCCATTAATCACATCTGATGATTTATTTTTAAGTTGCTCAAAACAATAATGCGCAGGATTTATATTTAATTTTTCTGCTTGCATTGTAAGAAATCTTGCCGCATTCCATATTTTGTTTGCAAATGTTTTACCAAGTTCGCAACACGAATCACTCCAAAATATATCTTGCCCAGTGACAATTTGATTTACCAGCGAAAAGCGCATAGCATCGGTGCCATATTTTGCCATAATACCGGCAACATCAGGAGAATTGCCAAGAGACTTACTCATTTTACGACCAACAGAATCGCGTACAATTGGAGTAAAGTAACAGTGTTGAAATGGAGTTTCCCCTGTAAAATATTCTCCAGCCATCACCATACGCGCTATCCAAAAGAAAATAATATCTGCACCAGTAACAATAACTTTAGTTGGATAATAATATTCTAGATCTAGCTTTTCTTCTTCTGACGGATTTGCCCAATTATGCACTCCAAAAGGCCAAAGCCAAGAACTTGCCCAGGTATCAAGAACATCAGAATCTTGAGTGAGTTCTGGATGTTCACATTTTTTACATTTTAATGGTGCCAGTTCTTCGCAATGCACATGCGAACATTGATTGCACGTGTACATTGGCAAGCGGTGCCCCCACCATAATTGGCGAGAAATGCACCAGTCTTGAATATTTGTGAGCCAATGTTCCCAGGTTTTTTCTTGATGCGCAGGAATTAATTTTAACCGCCCCGAACGGGTAGCATTAAGAGTTAATTCTGCGAATTTATCCATTTTAATGTACCATTGTTCACTTAAATAATACTCAATTGGCACATTACCGCGCTCAGAAATACCCACAACAAGTTTATGGGGCTCAATTTTATCGAGCAAACCAATTTCGTGCAATTCTGCAACAAGTTGTTTGCGTGCAACATAACGATCGAGCCCTCTATAATTTTCGGGAACGTTATCGTTTAAGCGAGCATCGGGATGCATAATATTAAGTAAACCGAGGTTGTGTCGTTTTCCAACCTCAAAGTCGTTCATATCGTGAGCAGGAGTGATTTTAACTATTCCAGTACCAAATTCTTTTTCAACATAATGATCGGCAATAACAGGAATTTTACGGTTACAAACAGGAACTATAACATTTTTACCAATAAAATGTGCATAGCGATCATCGCTTGGATGCACTGCTAACGCCAAATCACCAAATAAAGTTTCTGGACGCGTTGTGGCAACAACCAAAAACTCTTTAGGATTGTCTTCTACAACGTAACGAATATGCCACAGCGATCCATTGCGTTCTTCTGGAATCACCTCTTCGTCAGAAATAACAGACTGGCTAACTGGACACCAATTGACAAGACGGTGACTTTTATAAATAAGTCCATCGTGATAAAGCTTTACAATTGCTTTCATCACAGCTTGCGAATATTTTTTATCCATTGTGAACGTATTACGCGACCAATCGCAGCTAATCCCTAAGGTTTTGAGACTGTCTTCTATGCGTGAACCGTATTTTTGTTTCCATTCCCAAGCATGTTCCAAAAATTTTTCGCGGCCAATTTCTTTTTTAGAAATGCCCATTTCTGAAAGCATTTTTGTAACCTTGGCTTCTGTGGCAATGCTTGCATGATCTGTCCCCGGAATCCAACATGCCTCATACCCTTTAGCTCGATGCCAGCGGATTAAAATATCTTGTAGCGTAAACATCATATGACCCATTGTAAGGTCGCCCGTGACGTTTGGAGGAGGCATCACTATGGTATAAGGCTTTTTGTTTGCATTGCGTTTAGATTGGTAAAAGCTATTTTTATCCCAGTAATTTCTTAATCTTGGTTCTGTATTTGCGGGATCGAAGGCTTTTGTAAAAGCTTCAAATTTTGTCACGGGCAGCTCCTTTGCTTAAAACATACCCGCATTTATTACCACTGAACAAAATCACGCACAACAAAGAAAATATTGCGTTATGATTTAAAAAATTTTTCTATTAAATGCGCAAAATATTTACCATAAAGAAATTCTTTCGTTATCATCTAAAGTCATAGGGTCTTCTTTTTTACAAAAAAATGTTTCTTCAAAATTTTTTGAAAGCCTAACCTGATTATTAATTCTAACATCTACAGGTGCATGGTCATCTGTTTTTAACAAATAATCTTTATATTTAGGCTGAACTACACCACAAAACAACCTTCCAAACTGTATAAAAAAGTCTCTTTTAACTTGGTTATCACTTATTTTTTTATTTGGAAATGCAGCGTTAAATGCATTATTCAAACCAAATTGATCTGCAATATTTTCTCCAAGAGTTAGTTTTCCATTAACGCCATCATTATTAAAAAATGAAATCATTTTTTTTGATTTTCTTTTAAATTTTTTTAAATCATTATCGCTTACCCACTGCGAAAGACTACCATTTTGATCATACTTAGAACCAATTTCATCAATTGCATGACCTATTTCATGACCAACAATCATACCTAATGAGCCTAAATTAATAATATCTGACTTAGTGTCATCATAAAAAGGAGGATGCAATATACCTAACGGCAATACAAAATGATTATAAGAAAATTCATAATATGCATTTGGTGACAATGGAGACATTTGCCACCTTTCAATTTTATCATTTTTGTTAATATTTTTTAGTAATTTTCTCATATTTGCTGTCGTAATTCTTCTAATATTAGTAATAAACATATCATCACTAAGATTAATAATAGGTTCTAAATTCCATTCAGTAATATTTTGTGGTTTTACAAGCTTAAACTTTATGTTCTCAATTTTACTAACAGCTTTATTCTTTGTATTTTCTGATAACCATTTATTGTTTTTAATTTTTTCAACCGAAGCTTGACGAACTTTAGATACTATATTTTTAATTCTATGAACTGGAAAATCTTTATAATCATTTTTTACTATTTCAAAATCTATACTCCTTTCTAAGTAACCAGAAGTCTCTATAGTACAATGTATACTTTTTTCTGAATCCGCTAAAGATCTTCCAAAATGTTTATTATTAAAAACTCTAACTTTGTTATAAAGATCTGGATGTGAATATTTTAAAAACAATAAATTTACCTTATTCCAAAAAGCTAGAGCTCTTACTTCTTCAACGGTTGCATCTTCTAGTAAAGAATTTATTTTAGACATAACTTCTTTAGTTACTAAATTTACTTTAATATTTTTTGGTATTTTTTCTAACATAATTTGAAAGTATAAATTTTTATATTCATTAATCAAAAACTCTCGAGACACTATATTATCTTCAGCAATAACATCACTAAAATCTTCGTTACTTGGAGAAACTTCTGCTATTTGAAATTCAAAATTAATTACAAAATTTGAAAGTTTTTCTGAATCATTAACGCCTATATCCTTAAAATATTTATTAATTAATGATTTATATTCATCTAATAATTCTTTATCTGTATAATATTCTTTTGCCTCTAAATTCATAGAATATGAAAATATAATATCTTTTAAATTTTTATCAAGTTTATTAAATAAATCAGATACTATAATAAGATCCCCTTCTCCATTTATAGAATCTTTAGCAAATAGTTGTAAAATTTCATCTTTATTTAAAAAAGAAATTAATTCTAAATTATCATTAACAAGTTTTTTTTCATCTAACAATCTTTTTGACTCATTCATACATGAGTTGTAAAAATTTTTAATCATTTTACTTCTTTTATTTAAATTTGTTTGACTCAATAATGATTGAACATAATTAATTCTTTTTTGTTTAATCCTTTCTGCAGAATCATCAAAACTAAAAATATATTTATTTTTAGTTTCAGGAATTCTAAATTTTGATATTTCATCTGAACAAACATAGCTAAAAAAATCTTCGCATGGAGAAATTAAATGATTCAAATTAAAATCTCTACGATTTGGTACTTCAAACATATTTTCAGGAATTGTTAAAAATTCTTGAGAATAAATACTAAAATTAAAAAAAGATATTAATAAAATGCATTTTTTTAACACAATTTTCATAAAAATCCTTAATGATATAATTTAAAAATTTTAATAATCTACTTTACAAAAAAAAGACCTCTTTGCTATAAAAATAAAAAGTATCACATAATTTTATTTTTTTTAAATTTTATAAATAAAAAAATGAAATTAAAATTTTAAAATTTAGTATATTTTTAATAAAAAAAAGCAAGCTTCAAAAAGCTTGCCTTAAAAAATAATTGCTTTGTAAATTAATTATTTTTTCTTTTTTGCCGAAACAGATTTCTTTGCTTTAACAACAGAACGGGAACCTGTCACTTGCTCTTTTAAAGATTTTGCCGCGCGAAAGGCAATCTTTTTAGATGCAGGAATCTTAATTTCTTCGCCAGTTTGCGGATTCCGTCCCATACGAGGCGCTCTTTCCTTAACTTGAAGAATACCTATTTTATCGATTCGAAGTTTCTTTCCAGAAGCCACTTCGATTTCGACTGTATTTAAAAAATCAGCAATCACTTCCTTAGTAATTTTCTTTGGAAGTTGGTCAAATTTCGCAGCAACATTTGCAATCATTTGACTAGTAGAAACTGTTTCTGGCTTAGCCATAGAGAACGCCTCCTTTGGTGAGAAAAAACAACAAGAGCAAAAATGTCTAAACCATTTTAACCGCCAAAACTGACGCAAGTTTTAAAAAAAATGGAAGATCTGCATGCTCCTGTTACTTAAATATAAGGAAATCATGATACAAGTCAATAGCCATCATAAAAAAAATGCAATAAAGCTAGCGTGTAACAGGCAATAGATGATCTCTATTTAGACCTCTATTGATGAGGTGCCGAATTTATTGCATAACAGACAGGGTAGCAGAATCGCTGTTTTGCTTAATTTTTTATCAAAAAGGAGTTTTTTATGTCTCTTATTGATGCCGTTCGCGCACGTCAAATTTTAGATTCTCGCGGGAATCCTACTGTTGAAGTTGAAGTTCTTACAACAGAAGGTTACGTAGGACGCGCCGCTGTTCCATCGGGAGCAAGCACCGGAGAACATGAAGCATGTGAATTACGCGATAATGATGCAAATATTTATTTAGGAAAAAGCGTCTACAAAGCTGTTGAAAATATTGAACAACATATTGCTCCTTTACTTGAAGGAGCAATTGATGTCTCAGAACAAGCCGCAATTGATGACCTATTAATTGAAGCCGATGGCACAGAAAATAAATCTAAGTTTGGGGCTAACGCAATTTTAGCAGTCTCTATGGCATGTGCCAAAGCCGCAGCAGAAGAATCAGGATTACAATTATTTCGTTATCTGGGCGGTACTTTTGCAAAAACGTTACCAGTGCCATTGATGAATGTGATCAACGGCGGTGCTCATGCCGACAATAATCTTGATTTTCAAGAATTTATGATCGTTCCACACGGGTTTACTCGTTTTTCAGATGCGCTGAGAGCTGGGGTCGAAATTTTTCATAAGCTTAAAAAAGTTCTAAACGACAAAAAATTGGCAACAACCGTTGGAGACGAAGGTGGTTTTGCTCCCAATCTAAGTAGTAACGAAGAAGCTCTCCAGCTCCTTTCTTTAGCAATTGAAAAATCTGGATACAAAATTGGTTCGCAAATTAGCTTTGCCCTTGATGTCGCTGCGAGTTCATTTTTTAAGGATGGAAAATACAACTTAGCAGGAGAAGGGGTTAAAAAAACTTCTGACGAAATGATTGCTGTATACGAAAAACTTTGTAATAAATATCCAATTGTAAGCATTGAAGATGGGCTTGATGAAAATGACTGGGAAGGCTGGAAACACTTAACCAACCAACTTGGTAAAAAAATTCAATTAGTTGGAGATGATCTTTTTGTCACAAATCCACTGCTTCTTGGTAAAGGAATAGAACGCGAAGTAGCCAACTCTATTTTAATTAAGCTCAATCAAATTGGAACTGTTACAGAAACCTTAAAAGCCATTGAACTTGCTAAAACACATAGCTACACAACGATTATTTCGCACCGCAGCGGAGAAACCGAAGACACATTTATTGCTGATTTAGCTGTTGCAACAAACGCCGGTCAAATTAAAACAGGGAGCGCTTCGCGCTCTGACCGCATTGCAAAATACAACCAGCTAATTCGCATTGAAGAAGAACTTGGTAGTACAGCGCACTTTGCTTGGAGAATGGGGCGCCGCAATTGATTGCGGCCTTATTTAAAATAACATTAATTTAAATTACTTTAAGCAGTAATTTTATAAAGCGTTTATTATGAATTCATCAGTAAAAGTTCAGTTTTCAGATTATGCAATGCTTGCTCATTTGTTTATTGAGCTTCGTGGTAAAGGGTTATCATTGTCTGCAGCAGATTTAGATATTTTAAAGTCTTGGGAATTATCTGGAATTAAGGCTGAATTTATTGCAAATGTTATGCATGAATACGCCGAAGAGTGTAAACAGAAATCTAAAAATTTTCCTAATTCACTTTTACCCGTTTACCGTAAAGTTCATGCAATATTATTAAAATCTTCAGAGTACTAGGTGAATTATCATGCATTCAGAACGAACCATCGAAGAGATTTTTTTATCTTTACAAAGTTTGGCTGAACAACGAGAATTAGAAGAAACAGAAGAACAACAACCGAACAAAACTTCTACACGCTGTTTATGCGGAAAAGAATATGCGGCTTCCAATGAAGATGCTTTTAATTATGAAAATGATGCTGAAGACATTGATGAAGACGGCGAATCTCCAGAAAAAACAACAGAAGCTGGTGAGCCGATTTATATTGAAAACACACAAAAAGGTCTGCGTTATGCTGTATGTCCTGCATGCAATCCGCGTTTAAATTGCCAATTATGTGACGGAACAGGACATAGAATATTAAACCGTGTGCATGTATTTGAAACAGAAGATGGTGAATTTGAACATGTTTGCGAAGATTTAAGCCCAAATACCTGTTCGTGTACGCATACAGAACGTTTGGTGACACTATTAAATAACGCCGAAATTCCTAGTAAATATGTGGAAGCAGAAATAAATTCGTTTAAACATAATCATTTAACAGAAAATCAAACAAAAAAATTAATTGAAAACATTCAAAGAGTCCAAAAACTTTGTTTTCAACTCGCTTCTACAGCAATTTCACAACAAGCAACAAACCAAAAATACTTTGTTACTTTATTTGGGCCTGTTGGATCTGGCAAAACTTTACTTGCCGTTGCGGCTTTAAAAATGGTTATTATTAATTTTGGTTTTACTGGACGTTTTGTTGATTTTCAGTTTTTGTTAAATCAAATTAAAGCCGAATACGATCAAAAAAAATCTGGAGAACATTTACTTAAACAACTAAGAGATGTTGACATACTGGTTATTGATGAACTCGGAAAAGGCAGAAATGAAAACGAATGGCAATTAGAAAAACTTGATGATTTGATCAATTCTCGCTACAACGCTAAAAAAATAACTATTCTTACAACTAATTATTTACCACAACAGCTTAAATATGATGACAAAGAAATCCCTCGAACAACTCATAATTCAAACTATTGGGGTGATCAAATAAAATCGAGTATTCCTGTGCATGAATCATTTTGGACTCAAACTCTCATTCAAAGAATTGGCGCTCGAATGTATGAACGTATTTATGAGGTTTCAGAGTTTATAGACTTTACAGAATTACCAAGTTATCGAAAATTTGTAGGCAAAGATTTTTTAAGTTTATATGCATCCAAAAATAAATAAAAATTAAAATTTAAATTAAATTTTTAAAAACTAATTGAAATCCCTGCTTGTGTAGTTAATAAAACCCTCGACTTTGCCCCACCAGGAAGCTCTTTTATGTTCCAGTCGTACAAACCATAATTTAAACTAAGATAAAAATAATTTTTTGATTGCAAATGACCTTCAAACATATATTTAATTAATGGAGTTACAATAATAGAATTAGCGTCTGTTGCAATTAATTTTTTAGAAACATAATTTAAATTTGTATCTAAACCAAAATAAATATTTTTAGTTAAAAAAACCAAAGGTTGCAAAACAACTCCAACTCTATTTGTATTACGTGAAGTTTCTGTGCCATTTGGACTTAATCTATTTTTATCATCAGTAATTTTTAAAACAGGAAGATCCTTTGAATAGGTATTATTTAAAATTATGATACCTGTTATTAAACCAAAATTTTTAGTGAACATAAACTCTGAAGAATCAGAAAGTCCAATAATATTTTGTGGATAGTTTAAAGGAATTCTGTCTTCACCAAGATATTTTGTATTAGAATTATCAAAACCATTGTATGGATATGTTGAAAACCAAATTGTAGTTGTTCCCTTAACACTATTAGTTAAAGGTCTTAAATACACACCTCCAATTATCATTGAAGATGTAGAATAAATTAATTCTTTTTTAACATTTAAAATATTGTCTTTTTGATAACTTCGATAATATCGTAAAGAAAAAATTGGTTGAAAAATTTTGCCTTCTGAAAGTATAAATCGGCCACTCATAAATAAAGTAGCAAGATAATCGTCATTTGAATACAAAACATTTGTACCATTAGCATCTAATATATAATTTCCAGATAAATCTTTCCCTTTCGACAACACTGTCTCTTTATTAACAGCCACTGCAATTTGAAATACTGAGGAATCGATTCCTGCTCCAATTAATCCAATTTGATTAAATGGGTTTGCAATTTGAAATGCAGAAATATCGTCAAACTCAAACGTTCTTTTTCCAGCCCATATAGAATAATCTGTAAATGGTAAATGAATTTTTACATAAAAATCCCTTAATAAAAGCCTTCTTTTTGGATAGCTATTAGGAAATAAATTGTAGTTAATTGATTTTGTCCAATAATAATCAAAACGAGTTTGCAACTCCCCAGTGTTTTTTAAATTGAGTCCTAAACGCGCAGAAAGAAAATTTGCTTTATAAGCCTCAGCACTTGTTGCTTGATTTTCGAGTTGTTGGTCAACCTCTTCACCTTTAAATATAGTGTTTACACCAGACGTTGCATCCGCTTTAAAATCAAGCCCGTAACTGATATCTAGTTTATCGTTGAGCGCAATTTTATCTTGTGCTGAAGCGTAGCTCAGCAAAGAGAGACTTAAAAATGTAAAACATTGATATATAAGAAAATTATTTTTAAATAAAAAATCCCTATTAAAACAAATATTTATATAATACAAGTTGATTTATCCTATTAAAATTTATGATTAAGATCAAATATCATCATCAAGTTCCCCTTGACCCAATAAGTTCAGATAATATGTTTATACAGAAACATGCCGCTACCTGCCAAGGTTGCAGCTCTCAAAGAGGTCTATGTAAATGATTACAAAAATTAAAGAAATAATTGAACAGCAAATTCGTCCGGCCCTCCAGTCTGATGGAGGAGATATTGAGCTTGTTGATGTTGAGGATGGTATTGTTAAAGTTAGACTTGTTGGTGCGTGTTCCCATTGCCCTTCAAGTGCAATGACTCTTTATCATGGAGTTGAAAAAATGCTTATGGAAAAAGTGCCTGAAGTCAAAGGCATCGAGCAGGTATGGTAACCATGACACAAACTACAACTCAATTAAACACAGTTCAGGAACTTGAAAGCTGCTTAACCGCAGAAGTTTTAAATGCCTTAGGCGGTTTTTCTTGGTCAGAGCGTGTGCATCATATAGAACACCATGCAGGCAAAATGCGTGTCCATTTTTTTTCTGATGGCCTCAATCTCTCTGCAAAAACAGCGGTCGAAAATTTTTTGCATGAAAAACTGTCTACCAAAGACAATGAGTTGACTGTTTACTTTGAAAGAAAAGAAAAAGCGCCGCAGCCAACAACAGCATCGGCACAATCTTCTTCAACTCTGTCTCATGATTCTTCACGCACTCATTCACACTCCCACTCTCAACCACATAGCGCTACAACTTCTGATACACGCCCCCAATCAGGAAAACGTTCCATATCAGGGGTAAAACGAATTATTGCAGTGGCAAGTGGTAAAGGTGGTGTGGGCAAAAGCACAGTCAGCGTTAACCTTGCCTTAAGTCTTTACAATCAAGGCTACAAGGTGGGAATTCTTGATGCCGATATCTATGGCCCTAGTATTCCAACTATGCTGAACATTCATAAAGATCCTTTAGTGAACGAAAATAATAAAATTATTCCCCCCGAAGCTTACGGCTTAAAGGTTATGTCATTTGGATTTTTTGCTCCAGAAGAAACCGCCGTCATTTGGCGCGGCCCAATGATTATGAAAGCGCTGCAACAATTTTTTTGGGATGTTGATTGGGGTGAGCTTGATTTTTTAATTATTGACCTACCTCCTGGCACAGGTGATGCACAACTCACCCTTGTCCAAAGTATTCCTTTAACAGGTGCCGTGATTGTCACAACTCCACAAAACGTGGCGTTGCTTGATGCCGTTAAAGGGATTGCAATGTTTCGCAAAACAGAAGTGCCAATACTTGGCATAGTTGAAAACATGTCTACCTATTCTTGCCCTAAATGCAGTCATGAAGCGCATATTTTTGGCAAAGGCGGCGCAGAGCGTGTGGCACAAAAATTTGAAGCACCACTACTTGGGCACTTGCCTCTTTTTACTGAAATTCGTGAAGCTGGAGATTGCGGAGAGCCATTAACAGCAAAACCAAACCACCCTATTCGTACTCATTTTTCTGTTATTGCAGAACAGGTTGTAAAAAATGCAATTCATATGGACACATCTCGCACAAAACATGACTAACTTGCACGAGATGTTTTCATGGAAGACTGGTTGGTAATATTTTTTTGTTGCTTGAGTTGCATCGAAAGAATGGCTTCAAACAGTTTTTTAGACAGGCTTTGATTTTCAAACTCAACTCCCACACACCATTCTCCAGATTCGGAGCTTGTCCACGACACCTTTCCAATAATTGATTGCAGCTTAGTTTCGACTGCGGCATCACTGGCCGCTTTTTTCTTAGTTTTAGCAGATAAAGTAGAAAGAGCGGGAGCTTTTTTTGCAACCTTACTCGCTGTTTTTTTCTTGGCAGCAACAACATCTTTTTGCAATTGGTTATCTTTTAATGCGGCGGTCAAACAAACCTTACTCATTTCCGCAAGGCTGCTATTTTCAATTTCTGTGTGAGAAGGAAGCTTTAAAGTGACAACACTGCCCAACGCAATAAACTCCATGCTTGCAAGCAAATGCTTCCAATCTGTTAATCCTGGTTTATTATTCTTGCTTGGCTTTAGCTTTACGCCACTCAATGAACAGTCTTCTATTACCCCGCAAAACGAAATAGGGAGTGCTTTAATGTCATGATTTTCTTTTTCGATTTTGCTTTTACTCAGCTTAGATGTTTTGAGATCCTTTGTTCCTTTTTTTGTGGTGCTTTTTAGCTCAGGAAGAAGGGTTTTTTTACCTGTTTTAGGAGTTAGAATTTGCTGATATGCTGTTAAACTTTCATTTTCAAGCAAGATTTCGGCAAACACAGGCAAATTGCACGATACTCTTTTTTGTTGCGTAGTACGGGTTTTATTGTCACAAAAGCGCTGTGCCACAGCAATCACAATTTCTGGGTTTACAGGCTTTTTTAACCAACTTTGGCAATCAGCATATTGTTTTAGCGACGTTTCAATTGTTTGCACAACCTCTGGTCTATCAAAGGCTGTAATTAAAATAGGAATACTATAAAGCTTTTTTAACCTTTGCGCGGTTTGCGCACCATCAAAATCAGGAAGATCAAAATCAATCACAAATGCGTCCAATCCTTCATGATGTTTAGCAATTTCTAGAGCCTCAGCGGAGCTCCTTGCGACAACCACCTGTACGCCTGGATAATGATCCTTAAACACTTCACTTGTCATGACGAGGCTGGCTTTACTTGCATCTGCAATCAAAATTTTTTTCACTTTTGTCTCCAACTTAAACCAAAACGTTTAAGAATCCAGGTTTTACTATTGCAGTCATGATTATAAGCTTGAAATACAAGATATTAGAGAGGCAAAAGTACTTGATAGACCAAAAGTATTGACACTAGAAACAGAATGACGAGAGCATTAAAAAACAAATGGCTCCCCAGGGGTGGATTGAACACCCGACCAAGTGATTAACAGTCACTTGCTCTACCACTGAGCTACTGAGGAACGTCTTTGTGAAAGAGTGTCTACATAATCGCATGCAATAGGTCAAGTCGATTTGAAAAAAAAATTACATTTTCTTGCGAGAGTCTATTTTTACCTAAATTTATAGGGGTCTTATAATCTTTTAGGGTATCAACCCTTCTGAGTTTAAAATATAACTTTTTTCCCAAGAAAATTCCCATTTATGAACACGCTGTTGGCCAGTCACCAACGGACGCAAAATATCGAGGCGTTTGAGACGTCTATGAAAATTGCCTGGATCAATATCTTGGTTCGAAAGCATTCCCACAAGTAAACGCAAGTCTTGAATTGAAAATACTTGTGATAACAATTCAAACGTAAAAGTGGTATTTTTTACCCACAACGGCACCTGATTCAAACATTCACGTAAAAAAAGACGGCTATCTGGTGCTAAAATTGAGTCTTGCGAAAAAAGATTTTCGGCATCTAACCAAATTCCTCTTGCTTGCGAAGAAAACTCTAAAGGCAGAGCAATTGCGCGCACGATTGCAATACTTTGCGCATGCTCAAACAACAAATCGCGATCATACACATCGACAATACGATCTTTACAACGAGCAGAATGAAACCAAGTTTCTAAATCAGCCAAATGTGCATTTGCTAAAAGATCGCTTAAAATACGTCTAGTACCTCCATGTAAATGAAGATCTTGTTTAAGAGTAATACTTGGAAAAGTTTGTTTTTCACTTACGGGATCTTTAGTCACTAAAACTCGAAGACTATCGCTCACAGCAGCAATAGGGATCAAAAAAAGTTCTGTTTTCAAGAAAGGTTACTCCATCTGTTTTTGTGCTGATATATGTGAAGAATCACCAACTGAATAAAGTTGGGCAAGTTGCGAGAGCCAATCTGTCTCGACAATATAGACAGAAGACAAATCAGATCGTTTTAAATACACATTTTTTTCATTTTTTGGAACCCTATTGCCAACAATTATTTTTATAGGTTTTATTTTAGTCGTTTCATTAAACTCAAAAGAAAAAACTTTCAATGGTTTAGTAATGCCAAAATACTCTAGATCTGCGTTACTTGGATTGAGTATAATATCATCGGCAGACATTAACTCCCAGTTAGAAAAGAAATTAAATGCATCTTGACTAGGAGTTTCAGAAACAGATGGTTGTTGAGTTGTTGATGTTGTACGGTACCAATTATTATCTTTTCGCACAAAAGATAATTCATCAGAAAGAACGATTCTAGAAATAGAATCAGTATTAATATTTAGCATAATAAGTTTATTACGAAAACTTTTCTCTTTTGGCACAAGATCTGGCCATAAGTCCAAACTTAATTTAGCAACAGAACCATCAACCATTGTGATATAAATACCATCTTTAGTAATGCTCAATTCAAATTTTTGCAGAATTTTTTGATTTGCATCTTTAAACGTAACAATAGCAGAAGGATTTTTTAAATTAAATTTTTCAATTAAATTTTTAGTAATCTCATTTTTTTCATACACTTTATCTGCTAAAAGCCCCTGATAACGACTTAAGTAATCAGAAATAAAGTTATCATCACCTTTCCATTTATGAGGCTTTAACACTTCCCACAAATTATTATTTTTTTGAACTAACAAATTTTCTTTATTATAATTTAATTCAATTTCTGTTACGTTTTGCCCTGTAAAATTACCTATCCTTTTTGTTCTAAAGTCAGCTAATGTTTTGTCTTCAATTACACTCGAAAACATATCACTAACTACTAATAATTTATTTTTAGCAGGATTAATAGCATAAACAGAAGAAAAACCAGCAGCTTGTTCATTTGAACTCTTAATAAAACCTAATTTGTTACCTAAAAGTAATTGTAAGCTATCTTTTCCTTTTCTTTCAATCGTAACAGAATTTAACGCATTATCGAGTCCATATTGCGCAAGTTGTTTTTTGTCTCCTGTAAGCAAAGCTTCTGTATTTGGAACTTCTTGTTGAACAGTAAGTTGTTGAACTGCAGATAAAACATTATTTATTGTATCTTGATCTGCAGAAAGCTCTACTGGCTTTAAAATACGCCAAGGAGATTCGTTATTGTCTCTAGCAAAAGTAAAAGTATTTGCTTTATTTTTTACAGAAAAATTTAAAACATCTTTAGTCTCAAAAAAAATAGCATGCGCAGTTTCTTTAAGACGCTCTTCCTTTTTGTTGGTATAATAATCGTCTCCATAATAAATAGCAGAAAGTCCTAATATTGCAAAAATACCAAAGCCTACTTTTTGAGAGAACTTCATGCAGATCTCCTTCTAAACCAAATAAGCAAGCCAGAAATTGCTGTAAAAACAGGTAATATACCAGAAAAAAGCGGTAACCATGCTCCAGGATTGCGAGACAAATTAAATTGCTTAGGAGAAAAATCGCGAGGAGGAATTGTAACCAATTCTTGATCCTGATAAAGATGCGCAACAGTAACAGGTAACAATTCATCAGAAATTGGAGTAAATTTTGAAAATGGACTAACAAAACTAAAACCAAAAACAACCACTTCAGATTTATCCTTCGCTGGATCAGAAATTTTTATTGCAGAAGGATCATCAGCAAGCTTAGAGACACCAGTCAAATCAACACTAACTGCGAGTGGCCAAGATTTGTTAGGATCAAAATTTACATCAGGAGTTAACTGAAATGGGACATTTAAATCAATGCGATTTCTTGCATCAGAAGTTAACGTAATTGGAGCAGCGCTAAAAGAAGTTAATAATACACTAGCGTTAGTTTTTAACGGCGAATTCTTTTTTTCTGAAGTCATCACAGAAATTGGACGACCGCCATCAATCAACATCACCGCTTGCGCCCCATAAACCTGAGCAATAATTTTGGTAATAGGGGACTCAAAACTAAAGTTACTGGCAATAACTGGCGAGCGAGATAAATTTTGCTTAGCAATTTGTTGTCCAATGGGGGTTTTGGAATTGAGCATTAACAAAGTGGGATCTAACTTTAAGTTTAGCGAAGCATAAAGTTTTTCTAAACCCTGCTCACGAAAAGGATTTACAATTAAAACCAGACGACCACCGTGCGCAATAAAGTTTTTTAGGATATTTTGAACTTCTTCACTGTATGGAATATTGTTATCACCTGCTATTAAAACTCTAGCATCTTTAGGTAAAAAACCTTGTTTAATATTCCAATCTTTAACTTCATAAGATTTATGCTGAAGTCCTGCTACAATATCAACATAGCTTTTATCAATTCCTGCATCTACAGAAATTGAAGGCTCTCCACTGCCAGAAAGAAAGTAAACAATTTTTTTAAAGCGAACTAAATTGATTAAGGCATTGGTTAATCGACTTTCTGTGACAACACCATCAATTTCTGTTTTATTATTATCTGTCATTAAAACTAGCCTAGAAAACCCAGACGGCTGAACTCTTTGCAGCGCTTCTTTATTATTAAAAGCAATCGGACCAACATTAATAATATTATTTGATTTTTTTGCAAATAAATTAATAAGATCGTAACTACTATCACAATAATTTTCAATTGGATTTTGTGAAGGAACACAATAAATTTCAACTTGCTTACTTAAAGCATCTAAAAATTTATTTGATTCATCGCTTAGAGAATTAATTTTATTAGAAGTGACATCAATTGTTTTTGAAAAATTATTTTTATTTAAAATAACAGCAGAGAAAACAATTACCACAACACCAAGAATACTTGATACTATTGCTTGAGCAAAATATTTAGGTGCATAAACTTCGCCATTATCAGAATTGTTTTTACCTTTAAACCAAAAAGGAAACACAATTACCGCAAGAACTGCAACACAAACTCCAATTAAAACAAAAGGAATAAATTCAGATATAACACTTAATCTTTGCCATAATAAAAGCACTAAAAAAGCAAAAAATATTGTTACTATTGAAAATTCAAGCTTATATTTTTTCATAAATTATATTCTCCACTTCTTAATTTCCATCACAAATCGACACAGAAAAAGAAACACTAATACAATTGCAATATAAGTTGCGACGGAACCAGTTTTAAGAATTCCTTTAGAAAAATCATTACTTAAATCTAATAAGTTAATACTTTTTCTATACCAATCTGGAACACCAGGAATAAATCCAGAAATAATAAACGCAATAATAAAAAACGCAGAACCCAAATAACTTAATACAGGATTTTTTGTTAAAGAACCTATAAATAATCCAATTGAAATTATAGTAGCTGTATTTAAAATTAACCCTAACCAACCTGTGGCCAACACTTTTAAATCTGGCTCAGTAAACACATATGTAAAAAGGGGATAAATTAACATCAGTAAGGTAATAACAGAAAAATAAAAAGTAACTCCCAAAAACTTTCCAGCAACTATTTCCCAAGTAGAAATTGGAGCTGCAGATTGTAATCTATAGGTACCGTTATTTAAATCTTCACTCATTGCTTTCATTGTAAAAGCAGGAATAATAAAAATATTAATATAATTTAAAAATCCTAAAACTTGCGAAATAATATCGGATACAGGATCAATAGACTGCCCTCTATCAAGCAATATTCTTACAACTATAAAAAAAACAACACCAGATATTAAAAATATAATACATGCAGCTATCCAACCTAAAGGCGTACCAAAAAATCCTTTAAAGTCTCTTTGCGCAATTGATAATGTTGCACTCATACTAATTCTCCTAGCGACGAAATTTGTATTTGATGATTTCCTGGCTGCGAACGAATTACATCAAAAAACAATTCTTCAAGACCTTCTTTTTTTTCTTCAATTCCAATTAAAGGAAAATTTTCTTGAACAATTTGTTCTGTTACATTAGCAATATTTTCGCCATTATTTTCGCTCCAAAATTCACTACCAAACTCAACTAATATAGAATTGTTTTTTTGCGCTAGTGGTTTTGCTGAACGTACATAATTTCTTTGTTGAAACCAATTTAATGCTTTTTCGGATTTTGATGCAAAAGTATATAAGTAATATAAAGGTTTAGTTTTGTCATTTTTAATTGATGTTTTAGCTGCAATATGGCCATGGTTTATAATTACAACTTCATCACAAGTTGCTTGAACCTCTGATAAAATATGCGAACTTAAAATCACTGTTCTATCGTTTGCTAATTTTTTAATTAATTGACGAATATGCAAAATTTGATTTGGATCAAGACCTTCTGTCGGTTCATCCAAAATTAAAACCTTGGGTTTATGCACAAGTGCGGCACACAATGCCACACGCTGCCTGTATCCTTTAGACAAATTGCCAATAACTCTATTTACCACATCTGCAACATCGCATTCATGAATAACCCAATCAACATCGTTTTTACGAGCACTTGAATTAAGGCCACGAAGCTTTGCAACATAATCGACAAATTCATGAACCCTCATTTCTTTATATAATGGGGGATTGTCAGGTAAATAACCTACATTTGCTTTGACATCTTTTGTTTGTGTAACAACATCAAAGCCGCAAATTTTTGCACTTCCCGAACTTGGTCCAAGCAAACCTGCTAAAATATCCATTGTGGTTGATTTCCCAGAGCCATTAGGTCCTAAAAATCCACATATTCGCCCCGTTCCAACAGAAAAATTTAAACTATGCAAAACTTTTCGTTCGCCAAAAAGCTTTACAAGCTCACTCACTTCAATCATTTTTTCCTCCCAAAAATGTTTGCATTGGATTCAAAATGCTAGTTACGGTAAAAAGCACCGTCAAATTGTCGGTATCTTAATGCGTAAGAAATATATTAGCAAATTCAAGCAAATCAAGGGTTACACCGATTAACAGCAATGCATTCTATTCAAAATTTCAACAGAAAGGCTGAATGCTATGCGCAAAAAAAAATTTGGCAATCAAACTTTTGCAAAAAAAGTTGCAGAGCTTAATCGCAAAGCGATGGCTCACGAACATGTTGTTAACTTAGAGGCTTATCGCGCAATATCAAGAGGACCAGAGTCTAAAACAATTCTTATTGTTGACGATGAACCCGTTGTTCGCAATGCGATTAAAAGAATTTTTGAAAAAGATAATTATCGTGTCATTACAGCAAAAGATGCAATGGAACTTTCAAAAATTATTGAAAACACCAAGCTTGATTTAATTCTACTTGATATTCAATTACCCTGGGTTGACGGCTATGAACTTTGCTCATTATTAAAATCGCATCCTCTACTTAAAAATTTGCCCGTAGCATTTATATCAGGTAATAAAACAGAAGAGGATATTAGAAAAGGTTTTGATGCAGGATGCGATGATTACATTACAAAACCCTTTGAAGTTGAAGAAATTCAAAAAATAGTGAGTAAGTTATTATTTATGTCGAGTTAGGAATCCATGAGTCTTAATAATCGGAGTATTGTTTTAAAGTTTGGCGGAGCTTCTGTCAGTTCTCCCGAAGCATTTTCTTCTATTGCAAATATTATTTTAACAAGAAGACAACAATACAAAAAAGTCGTTGTTGTTGTGAGTGCAATGGGAAACACAACAGACGATCTGATTGCTCTCGCACATAAGGTAAACCCCAATCCTCCGCGTCGCGAACTGGATATGTTAATTTCTGTTGGAGAGAGAATCAGTATTGCTTTACTAGCAATGGCACTGGCTGCTAAAGGAACAGAAGCAATTAGCTTTACCGGCAGTCAATCTGGCATCATAACGACAAATAATCACTCCAACGCCAAAATCATTAATGTCAAACCACATAGACTACGACCTCATTTAGAAAATGGTAAAATAATTATTGTCGCTGGATTTCAAGGCATGAGCACCGAGGGAGAAATTACCACTCTTGGCAGAGGAGGTTCCGACACCACTGCAGTTGCGCTAGCTGTTTCTTTAGAAGCCGAAAAGGTTGAGTTTTTTAAAGATGTACTTGGAATATACGATTGCGATCCAAAAGTTTACTCCAATGCACGCTTATTGCCTGAACTCAATTACCAAGAGGCTTTTGAAATTATGAATGCAGGAGCAAAAGTTTTACATTCTCGATGTGTTAGATTGGCAGAAAAAAACTCTTTGCCCTTAAAAGTCATTCCCTTTTCACGATTTCAAGAAGAAAACCTTGGCACAATTATCCAAGACACGGTAAAATTAAAAAATAATATTAGTTACGAAGATGAATTTTAAACCAAATATTAAATTTTAATTTAGTATTATTTTGGAGAAACCATGAAAAACGTTGTACTGGTTGGCGCTAGCGGTCTCCTTGGAAGTCATGTTCTTGCTTTGTTAACCAAAAATCCTGATTTAAAAATAACATGCCTTGTTAGAAATCAAAATCTTGAAAAAACAACAGACAATGTAAACGAAGTGATTTTTGATTTTGATAATTTTAATGAGTACAAAAAAATTGGCTGTGAAATTCCATGCGACATGTTTTTTTGTTGTATTGGAACAACTTTAAAAAAGGCAAAAAATTTTGAGGCTTTTATAAAAGTTGATAAAGATTATCCAATAAACTTTATAGAAAATATAAAAAAAAATTCTCCAAATACTTTATTTATTTTTATTTCAAGCATTGGCGTTTCTAACCCTACAGGTTATTATTTAACTGCAAAATGTGAAGTTGAAAAATCATTAACAAAAAGCTTGTTACCATATATTATTGTAAGACCAAGCATCCTTTTAGGTAAAAGAAAAAACATTAGAATTGCAGAAACCATTGGTGCATTTTTTCTCAAAAAAGTAGATGCTATTACAAAAAAATTTAATATTAGCGATAGTTTTTCATTTAGCAAATATGCACCTATTGAAGCGAATAAATTAGCAGAAACAATGGTTCATCATGCGCTAAATTTTGATAAAGCCTCCCCTGGGATAATCTTAGAAGGCGACAGCCTAACTTTATAATAACACTATTAAAATTATTATTAATTCAACAAAATTTATAAATTATAAATATTATTTTTTAAAAATTTAATATTTACAAAATAAATTCAATAAAAACTTAAATAATAGATATATTTCTAAAATATAATAATTATTAACAAAATTGACAAATTAGTTATATTACTTATTTTTAAAAAATTGCTTTAATAGCAAGGAATTTTTTTAAAAAGATAATTTTAGGAATTTTATAAATGTTAAAAATAAAAACAATTAAAGAAAAAATATATTTAATATTTTTGTTAACTTTAATATTTGGAAATTGCAATATTTTATGTTTTGCAAATATCACTTCAATTCAAAGCTTACAAGAACTTTTTAACAAACACGATATTGAAAAAATCGAATCTGATTTAAAAGATTTTAGCCTAAAAGATAGACAAAAAATAAAAGATTTAACAAAAAATAATTTAGTAACTTTATATAAAGACAACAAAACTGGAATTAAATATGTAGAAAAATATTTTGACTTTGAAAGCTTAAATGAACACAATGAAAATAAACTTTCTTCAGACAATGAATTTGCTGCATATGCATTTAGTAAAAATTTTAAACTTAATTTAGTCCCCCCCACTGTTAAATTTGTTGATATTAAAAACCCCAGTAATTACTATGTTAGACAATATTATTTTGAAGATGGCTTTGCAATTGATGCTGAAAGCAAAAAATTTTTAGAGTCAATTCCCAGTAGCAAAAAACAAGATTATTCATCTAAAAATACCCCTTTAGTGATTTTTGATTATTTATTAGGAAATTCAGATCGAAACTTTAATAATTATATTATTTCAAAAAATGGATTTATTATTGCTTTTGATCATGAATTTATTTTTAGATATTATTTTAAAGATAGCGAAATTTTAAAAAAAATTACTCTTCAAGATTTTTATACTTTTTTTTCTGACAAAGAGATTTATGATAATTTTATGAATACTAATTGGGAAAAATGGTGTAATGAAAATTTATCAAAAATATTTTTAGAAAGTGATTTAAAAATCAAAAAAATTTTTTTAGAAAGAATTGATAATATAAAAAAACAAGCAAGTGAATTTGTGAATCAAAATCCTGAAAAATTTTTTCAAGAAGCACAAAAGTTTTATCACGAATCTTTAGAGACAAAAAAAAAGATATTTACTTATCTTCCTCCAAAAGTTCCGCCAAGACCAAAAAAATATCCAATAATCACTATACCCGTTAACGACAATTGTTAATTAAATTTTAATTTATTTTTTATTATCTTCGTAGAAAACTTGCTCAAACACTCTTCTTTCGTCTGCCATTGTGTAAGATGCCTTTGTTTCTTTCACTAATTGACTAGAAAAATCTAATACTTCTTGTAAATTACAATTTTGAACACCTTTTTTTAAAAATTTCATCATGCCTTCATTTAATTTACGTTGTGCTGTCAACGCATGCTCAATTCTTTGAGTCTGAATGTCTTCAAAATTTAGAGATTGAATCATAGTATAAACTTGAGGCCTTAAACGCTCTTCGAGTCGACAAACACTTTCAAATCGTTTAGAAATTTCAGACCAAATTTTATCAAAAGCATTTGAGCTCTCATTGGCTCCTTCAGAACTTTCCTGATTATTATCTTTATTTTTATTAAGTATTGGCACTTTTGTCACATCAAATTGTGCAGAAGCCTCGGCAAAAATATCATCGGCTCTAAAAGTTGCCCGTTGATTTAAGGCTGTGGCCTCGGTACCAGATGATTTATTAAACAAGCTTTCGTAGATTTCTTGTGCACTTCTGCCTTCTTCTACTACCAAACTATCCATTTTTTGAATTGCGTTGGACATAGCGTCAACAAAAGACCTTACATTCGATTGTAAATCGATAAGCTGATATTCCATTAATATAGAAAAATGAAAAAGGAGCTGCATAAGCACTTGCTCTGGATTTTGCAATTTCGCAAAAGGTAGTTCTTTTTCCATTATCTATCTCCGATTGCTCATATTTCTAAACAGGATAAATGCCATACCAAACCTGGCAAGGTATTTATCGGGCGTTTTAGACAAAATCTGATAAGATGTTAGTGAGGTTGTTAAAATCTTTTAAATTTGATATAGAGGTATAAGATTTTGTATTTATTAATAATTTGGATTAAAGTTTTTTTTACCCAAAGATGAATGTCAAACTTCACCTTTGGATAATATTAAGTTCCTAATCCAATTGCGAGTAATTTTCTTCCCTGAGGAAACAAAACTTCAATTTTATTTAAACCATTTTCAGCAACAACAAAACCAATGCCAAATACTTTGTGATTTAAAATTTCTCCTGGCTTAAAGCGCGCTGTAGCTTTGTACTCTTTAGCTTGAGAAATATTATTTTTTTGCGCACTGAGTCTTGCTTCGTAGTTTGCAATGTCTTCACTGGTTCCAGATTGCATACTCAAAGGCAATTGACTTGCATTTTTTTGCACTCTGGTTTCAACTTCATCCTTTTTACGAGATTTCGCTTTAGATTTACCTTTCTTTTTTGGAATACCCTCTTCTCCCGTTAAACGCTTTGCGCCAGCATCTAAATCAAGATCTTGTTCTTCATCACGATCCATTTCTCGTTTCCCTCCTTTTGCTAATGAAGCCTCAGATTTTGGTGGACGATATTGTTTCTCTGATTTACAGGTATTGCACTGTACCCGTCCAGGTTGATTATTAGTTTCCACAGTTACAATAGTATGAGTTAAATTCATCTTGCAACGGTTGCAATAAGCTAAAATGTCATGACCAACACGAGACGCAGATTTTGACTGAGTTGAAATAAATAGAGAATTGGGACCATCCGTAATTGCCATTATTCCTCCAAAAGGCACAAACAAAACAAAATTAAAGAGAGAGGGCGAACTCTATGCCCGCCGTTTGCTTAAGTGTTGTATCATTGGAATCATTCTTGACAAGCGTATAATAGACATGAAGAACGGGGGATTTTAAAAAAAGTCCAGACCCCCAAAAAAAACGTGAAAATTTTGGGTTATAACCTACACTCCCTTTAACCTCTAAAAACACTTTTGTTATAAGAGTTAAACCACCAACAAAACTTTGCAATCCATTTTCAGTGTCAAATAATATGTCTGAACTCAAATTGACAGACTGATCCATCAAAAAAGCAGACACTCCAAAGTCAAAAGTTTTTGCATTATATTTATCAAATAATCCATTAGTACTTAACCCTAAAAAAATTGGCGAATCTAAATTTAAATTAATTTGATAAAATGCACCTAAACCAACCCTATAGTTGTTATCGTTCCATTTCCATAATTCGGTTAAATTCAGTTGCTGATAATCGAAAGACAAACCTAAACTTAAATTGTTTACATTTGGTAATTTATAACCCAACCCCGCTTTAATGCTTCTGTCACGAGAAGTTCCATTTGGAATTGTTTCTCTGACACGAATCGCCATTGCAAATGGTGGTAGGGTTGAATCAAAGGCAACAACTTCAAATGAATCTATTTTTGAAGACCATGCCATACCACCAGAAAGAGTATATTGCCTTTTTAATGCGGGAAGTATTGCCGGATTTGCATCCATCATCGACGCATCTCCTGGCGCAGACGCGCCTGCTCCACTCGAGGCAGCAAGCGAAGAAGAAGGCCTGTTTAATGCATCAGAAGGTGAAAAATCATTTGAAAAAGCTGGCATAAAATAAATTACGTTTAAAAAACATAGCTGGACAAGAATTATTTTCTTTAGTTTAAGTGACATCGTGGACTCCATTAGGATTCTTTCCAGTACGAAAGGGCAAAACATGACCGTAAAAAGTTCTCTAATTAAAACGCTACGCGATCGAGGGCTCATTGCTCAAATTAGCCATGAAGAAGAATTAGAACAACTTTTTTTAAAAGGAAATAAAAATGCAAAAGGAGAAAGGTATGCAGTTTACTGCGGCTTTGACCCCACAGCAGCGAGTCTTCATGTTGGCAACTTGTCTGCATTAATGATGTTGCGCCGCGCGCAAGATGAAGGTTTGCAACCCATTGTTTTATTTGGAGGCGCGACAGGACTCATTGGAGACCCTACAGGTCGAAGCGAAATGCGCCCAATGAATACCAAAGAACAAATCTCTCAATACATCGAAAATTTTAAAAACTTAGTAAACCGGTACTTTAATCATGAATGCCCCAATCCTCCAATTTTTGTAAATAATATCGATTGGATAGGAGGCATGAGCTGGATAGATTTTTCCCGTAATGTAGGTGTTCACTTTACTGTTGCGCGTCTTCTTTCTGCCGAAGTGAATAAAACTCGATTTCAAGAAGGCGGACTCACCTTCATGGAACTTGGCTATCAATTATTACAATCTTATGATTTTTTACATTTATATCAAAAATACAATTGTATTTTACAGTTTGGTGGCGATGACCAATGGTCTAATATTTTATCTGGCGCCGATCTGATCCGAAGGGTTCAGGGAGGCAAAGCATTTGCACTCACAACACCACTTTTGGTTGGCAGTGATGGTAAAAAATTTGGTAAAACCGCAGGAAATGCCGTTTGGCTTGATCCTAAAATGACCTCTTCTTACGACTTTTTTCAATTTTTTAGAAACGTTCATGACGCTGATGTTCAAAAAATGTTTTATGTTTTTACTTTAAAAACGCAAGAAGAAATTGAAGAAATTCTTAAAAATTCACAGATAAATGCGATTAAAGAACTAATGGCATTTGAAATTACTAAAATCGTTCATGGTGAACATGAGGCCATTAAAGCTCTTGAAGCAGCAAAAACATTGTTTTCTGGACAAACAGGAGATCTCTCACACGCTCCTTCAACAATTTTAACAAAACATGATGTGCAAGAAGGCGTCGATATTCTTTCACTTTTAATCAAATGTGAATTATCAACGAGTCGAGGCGAAGCAAGAAAATTAATTCAAGGAAATGGACTCACATTTAACGGTAATAAACTGAATGACTTTAATTATAAAATCAAAGAAGAAGATTTTCATACAGAACAAAACGCGATAGTTTTGCGAAAAGGTAAAAAAGATTATCATCTTGTTAAGTTAAATTAAAATTTGTTTAAATATTTAATCGTTCACCATTCCTAACTTAATAAATCTATCAACATCTAATCTACCATATTTTGAAATTATTTCGTTTTCATTTGTATTATTATAATCATTAGCACTCATAAATAAATGATCAAGCATTGTATTTAAAGATGCTGCAGGAAATGCTCCATAATATAAAGACATTGCAGCAGCAACCACTGCAACAGAAAAACTCGTACCACTGACAAAATCTAAATTTCCCTTATTATTTGTTAAATGTAAGTTAATTCCTTGAGCAGACAAATCGACATTTAATCCATAATTAGAATTATAAGCCCTAACAAGCTGATTGTTATGCGAAGAAACTGTAACCACGTTATTTAAATCGTAACGACTTGGATAAACTTCTTGTGTATCTATGTTCATATTTTCATTTCCTGCAGGAACTACAAAGACTATACCTTTTTTTGCAGCGTTAGAAATTAAAATTTTTTCTATAAATATTGAACTATCATAAGGTTTACTTAAATATGATAAACTTAAATTTACAATTTTAGCATTGTGAAAAACAGCCTCGTCGATTGCTACAGCTAATTGTAACGAGCCATATTTTTTTTCTGTTTGACTACTATCTCTCGTAACATTAACTCTGTAAGAATACAGCTCAGCATTTTTAGCATAAACATTTTTGATACTAAAATATTCATCAATACCTGCAAATATTGATGCTAAGTATGTAGCATGAGAAGATATTATTTTAAAAGGATCAGAGCTATCATTTGTTAAATTTATACTAAACTTTAACTTTGCCTTAATTGCTCTTGTAACTGGAACAACTCCCGAATCCACTATTGCAACATTAACTTTTTGTAAACTAACATTTGCTGAATTTATACGATCTAAAGCCTTATCAAAATTTGCCTCACTATAAGTACGAATAAAAATTTCATTATATTTTTTATTACTTAAAAATTTATTAAAATTATAATCTATTCTAACTTTAGCATTTTCTTCAATTATTTTATATAAACTACTATTAACATAATTGTTTTTTAACTGACTATTATTATTTAAGGCTACTAAATTATTAATAGATTTAAACCTATACACAACCTTTTTACCATAACTATCCAATTCATTATCAGTTAATCCAGTTTCTAATATGTAAATTTTATCTTTAACTACATCAATATTTTCATCATCTGTATTTGAACATGATAAAAATAATGTGGCAGTAAAGAGGTTGAGATAATTATATAGTTTTTTTTTATTTATCATAAATAATATCACCGATAAATTATCATTATTATAAAGTAATTAAACAAAAATATTAAACTAATTTTTTTTAGATAAGTCTATTAGATATCAAAAATATTTATTTAATAAGATCAGTGATTTTTCAAAAAAAATAAAAATTTATTTTATTTTTTGTATATTTCATTTGTATCAGCTAAATATAAACTACCATGAGCGTTATTACGTATACTAGTGCTTGAAAATATAAAGTCATAAATTTTTTTAGCTGATTCTTGTGCAGAAATGAGCTGTTTCTTTTCCGCCATTGATTTAAAAATTTTAACAACTTCTAAATCATGCTGCGCGTTTTGTATAACGCTGTTTACCATATCAGTATTTACAGTGCCTGGATGAATTGATAAACATGTTAACTCATCCATAGCAAATCTTTTTGATAACCAATGAAAATACATTAAACAAGACGCTTTGGTTGCACCATATAAATCTAATCCAGGAAAAGGATCCACTGCTGCTAAAGAAGAAAGGTGTGCAACAAAAGGAATAATATTTGAGCTTGTATCATTTTGAATCATGATAAACGGCAAAATATCTTCAACTATTTCAGCACAAGAAAAATAATTGACTCTCATAGCTTCAGATTGTGATTGCCAAAACAAATGCTTTTCCATCCGGTTGGTTTCACTCACTCCCAAAATTGGCATAACACCGGCACAATAAATAAAACCAACTATTTGCTTTCCGTATAAGGTTTTAGATAATTCTAAAATTGGACTATCTGATATTGGATTTATTAAATCCCACCACAAAAAAATATCTTCATATCCACTCTGTCCTCTTCCCAAATGAATTATTTTATAATTGTTGTCTTTAATGATTTTTGCTAACTCATACCCAATTCCACGAGAAAAACCTGTTCCTATTATCCATTTTTCTGAACTCATTTTTACTCCTCTACAAACTTAACCTTGTTGATGATTTCTAAATGCATTTATAACTGAAATAGCTTCCCCTTGCATGACCAGTTTACCAGAATCAAGCCAAATCACACGATCGCAATCTTCTATAGTTGATAACCTGTGTGCCACTATTATTTGTGTTTTATCACGTAACAAATTTTTTGTTGCATTAACAAGAATATTTTCAGAATAGGGATCAATAGAGCTTGTTGCTTCATCCATAATAACAATTTGATTATTTTGTAGCAAACATCTTGCCATGCAAATAAGCTGCTTTTCCCCTAGTGAAAGATCAATGCCCATTTCTTTTAATTCGAGATCTAAACACTTTTTTCCTATTAAAAGAAATTTCTTTAATCCAACAAGTGCTAAAATATCCAAAATATCATGATCAGGTATAATATTATTAAAACACAAGTTTTCTCTTAAAGTACCAGAAAAAATATAAGGGTACTGAGAAATTAACGATAACGAGTTACGAAACATATCTAATTGAACATACTTTGAATCTTTGTTTTTATTTTGTCCAATATCAGGCTCATAACCATTAATTTTAATCACTCCTTTTTCAAAGGGATAAATATAATAAAATGCATTTATCAAGCTTGTTTTTCCACTCCCTGTTTTACCAATAATTCCTATTTTTTCTCCATTTAAAATATTAAAAGAAACATTATCTAATACAAGAGAAGATTTTTGATTGTATCTTATACTCAAATTCTTTACTTCAATATTACCATTCTCAATTTTTTGTAATTTATTTGAATAATTATAATTTATTAATGCACCTTTTTCAAGCTCTGAATTTAAATAATCATCCATTCTTTCTATTCCAGTTAATGCTTCTTCCATGACAGCAACCCATTCAAAAAAAATCTGAATTGTTATAGAAATCATAGAAATAAATGTAAAAGCAACTCCCAACGAACCAATACTCAATTTACCATGATTTACCAACCACATCCCAAATAAACCTGTTAATAAAAGAATGACTATATTTAAAATAGAAAGCTGTAATGAAAACAAATTTACATAAAAATTTGTTTTATTTCTCTGTTTTATATAAGTATTAAACTTTGAAATAAATCTTCTTTTAAAAGAGTTGTCTTTACCATACACTCTTATAATTTTGGCACCCTGCGCTGTTTCTGCAAAATGAGCTAGAGCAGGACCTCTCGTTAAGCTAACGACTCTTCTTTCGTTTCTTATTTTAATTTTATTTACATTATAAATAAAATAATTTAACAAAATGCATATTACAACAATTGGTAAAAAATTCATACTAGAAATTAAAATTAATACAATAAATAAAAATATATCAAATAATGTTGAAAGTAACTCCGTTAATGGACCTCCAGACATTCTTAATATTGCTGCATAATCACTACTAAATCTTGTTATAATTCTTCCTAATGGATTTTTATCAAAAAAATATATTGGAAATCTTGACACATTATATGTTGTTTTATCATACAAATTTGAAACAAAATGCGTACCAAGTCTTGCAAGACCTATTCTAAAAATTAAAATAAATATAAAACCAACCAATGAAACCGTTAATAATAAATAAATAAATTCTGTGCTAGTGTATTCAGAAAAAAAATTGCTTTTATTTTTACATATATTAGATTGATAACATACATTATCTACCCATAATCCTATAATATTTGCATTAAATAAAAGAAAACCTCTTCCAATAAAACCAATTAATATAAATATTATAAATGATAATTTATGGCTACCCATTGAATCATAAATTGTTTTGTACACTGATTTTGAGTATTTACCTTCAAATATTCGATCTTCATTTGTTTCATTTTCAATGTTCATAACTTAATCCTTAATTGAATTAATGACAACAAATTCTTTAAATTCAAGCGATTTTTTCATTAATTCTTCATAATTACCTATATCAATAATTTTTCCATCTTTAAAAAAAACTATTTTATCGCATTTTTGAATCACTGATAATCTATGAGTTACTAAAATTCTTGTTTTATTTTTCCAGAACCCATTTAATAAAGTTTTATTAATTTTATATTCTGTATTTATATCCACAGCACTTAAACAATCATCTAATAAAATAATTGGCCTGTTTGAAAAACTCGCTCTTGCAATTGCAATTCTTTGTTTTTGTCCACCAGATAAACTCACTCCTCTTTCGCCAATTTCTGTATCTAATCCATTAGAGACATTTTCTTTATTCATGTAAAATTGCGCCAACTCTAAAGAATTTATTATTTCATCATCTATTTCTTTATAAAAATCATATTCAAATGCAACATTATTTCTAATATTTGAATTTATAATAAAATATTCTTGCGGAACGTAACTAAAATAAGATCGCAAAGTACTTAATGGTAGCATATTAACTGATTTATTACCAATTTCATAAATTTTAAAACTAGAGTTAATTATATTTAGTAGAGCTTTTAGAAACAAAGTTTTTCCTGAACCAAGCTCACCAACTATAGCAATAAATTCTTTATCTTTTATATCAATATTAATATTATTAAGTAAAATTTTTCCTTCATTTTCATAAGTTAATCCTCTTATTTTAATTAATCCGTTATTTACTTGATCATTGTTTTCAATAAATTTTTCTTCTAAATCTTGATTCCAATAATTTTCTACTCTTTTAATTGAAGTATAACAATCAAAAAAAGTTACAAACATTAGTGGTATCATTCGTATTGGTCTTGTAAGCAATACCCCAAAAATCCACAATAAGCTAAATATCTGACCAGAAGTAACTTTATCTCCATAAATTTTATATAGTAAATATAATGCAAAAATATTTATTATATATGGCGTCACATTACCTATAGAACTCATTGTCGTACCATTGGTAACCATCAATAGTCTATTTTTAGTTTCCTGAATTCGCGCATATTTTATTTTATTTTCCATCCAATCAGTATTTCCTAAAACTCTAATTGCTCTAATATTTATTAACCATTCATTAACATTTCCTATTCGTATTGCTGATAAAATTTTACTTTTAATAAAAATTTTACTCTGTCTAATTGCTATTAAAAAATTTAAAAACAATACTACAAATGTAAAATATATAATTGTAATTGGATCAATATTTGTTATATATATAATTGCAAAAGGAGCCAATAACAATGGAAGAAAATATGCAATAAAATTTGGAAATATATCATCAATCAATGAGGATGCTGTATTAACATCTGTTGCATATACAGATAATGCATGTCCAACTGTTATTTTTTTTGTATTTTCGTTTTTAATTCTTAAGGTTTTTGAATACGTAATTCCAGACAAAAAATCTTGAACTACACTACCTTCATTACTACTTAAAATTTTTGCTAAAAAATAAAAAAATTGAGACATAATAGCATAAAGAAACATTAATAATAATAGTATATACAATTCATTAATGTTCTTGTGTTGCAAAAGTGTATCTAAAAATTCTTTCTGATAATAAGGAATAATTAATGAGAATAAAGTGGCAATCAAACTTATTAGCAGAACCATCACTCTCATATGAGGACGCATAAATAATATTTTTAAAGTAAGGCTATTATTTTTTATTTTTTTTTTAGCATAAAAACTTTCCAAATCAATTTTTATTTAGTACATAAAAATTGTTTAAATTATATTTATATAATAAATTACTAAATGACTTGGTTTTTATATATTTTTCAAAATTTAAATCAAAATTTTCTGATAATCTCATGCTTTTTTTCATATTTTTTGGGGAAAATGCTATGTACAAGTTTTCTTTTGGTAAACAATCAACTCTTTTAAAAATGTTTGTTTTTTTATTATTTTTTAAATAATACTCGGCAGTAACACTATCAATTAAGAAAGAATCGTATTTTTTATTTATAAGATAATCAAATCCAGTTCCTAATACATCAGAAGAACTTAATTGAAAAATTTTATCTGACACGTTTAAATTCTTTTGGATATAATCCATAAGACCAGGATAGTTGCTATTTCTCATAATACCTAGCTTTATTTGATCAAGACTTTTTATACCTTGATATATCCAATTAAAATCTTTTTTTACATAAAAACACATTTGCTGATAAGCAACATGATTTTTAGAATAAATTAAACCCTCAGCTTCTTGTTTTGCCGGAGATAACAAAGCATTTATACGACCTTCACGAACTTCGTTAATAGCAACAGACCAAGAATATTTTTGAAATTGTACGGTAATTCTAGACATCGCAAACACATTTTCAACCAATTGACTTGTAAACCCCAAATTGACGTCTTGATCGCAATTCCAAGGGCACCAATCAGTCCAAGCAACACTTATTGATTCAGAAAACGCTACATTACTAAACTGTATGCCTAATACAATAACTAATATTGAACGCTTTATCATGATATTCCTCAAAAAATATTTTTTAATTTTTATCAGGAAATTAAATTAACTTGTTTTTAAATGTTACAATATTTTTTTAAAATTGTACTCTACTTAATTAAATTTTGACTATTTTGAGAAGTGTTTTAATGTTTAAAATGACGAATATTTGTAAAAGCCATAGAAATTTCATAATCATCACAAGCTTTTATAACGTTTGCATCTTGAATACTACCTCCCGGTTGAATAACAAATCGTATACCGCTATTTTTAATGAGTTCAATGCTATCCGAAAATGGAAAAAATGCATCACTTGCTAAAATCACCTCATCAGAAACCTGATTCACTTTACTTAAACAGTAAGCCACAGCATCAACCCGGTTTGTAAACCCACCAGCAATTGCTAAAGTCTGAAACCTATTGGCCACCACAATAGCGTTTGAACGAACATGTTTCACCACAGACATACCGAGCTGAAACGCCTGCAATGCAAAGTTATTGGGTTTTATTTTAGTAGCAAAATGTAATTTTCTAGAATCAAAAACTAAATTATTAGAAGATTGCAGCAGAATTGCTCCTTGAACATGGGTAATCTGCATTGAGTTTGTGAGTGCCTGTTGCGGATTAAAAGTTACGAGTCGTAAATTTTTCTTTTTTCTTAAAACTTCTAACGATGCATCATCAAAATGTGGCGCAATGATCACCTCCAAAAATATTTCTGCTAATTCTACTGCACACTCATAGGTAACAGAGCTATTAAAACAGACAATTCCCCCAAAGGGACTCACTGGATCAAATTCAAAGGCGCGCTTATAAGCTTCGTGCAACGATTCGCTCGATACCCCAACACCACAAGGGGTATTGTGTTTTAAAATGACCGCCGTAAATTTATTAGAAAGATCGACACTCAACTTGATTGCATGCTCAATATCTAACACATTGTTATAACTAAGCTCTTTCCCATGAAAACAATTCATGTTTGTCATTGTCAACGAATTTTGGTTTTTACACTGATTAATTTTGTACAAAGCGGCATTTTGATGAGGATTTTCTCCATATCTTAAATCTTTGTGCTTGGTAAAAGATAAGTTAAAAGACTCAGGCAAATTTTTTAAATTTTGCGCATTTTTTAATTGAATGGGTCCATCGTAATTTTTAAGAACATTGTCTTGTGATACCAGTTGCTTTTCTAAGTATGAGAAAATTGCATAATCATAGGCCGATGTTTCGCTAAAAACTTTTACGGCAAGCTGTTTTCTTAGCAATAACGGAACAGAGCCATTGTGTTGTTTTGATAATTCTATAAAAATCTTATAGTCAGCAGTATCACATAACACAGATACGGATTCATAATTTTTTGCCGCAGCCCTTAGTAAACTCACACCACCTATATCAATAGATTCAATAATTTCTTCGTTGCTTGCGTTGTTTTCGAGAACCTGTTGCACAGGATACAGATTACACACAACAAGATCGAACATTTGAATATTATGCTGCTGTAATTCTAAGCAATCAGATTGATTATCCTGCCTTGCTAAGATTCCTCCAAAAATGCTCGGATGTAGTGTTTTCACCCTGCCCCCTAAAATTTCAGGAAAATGAGTAACATCAGAAACGCTAGAACAAGCAAATCCCATTTTTCTTACTGACTGCAATGTAGAAGACGTGGCAACCAACTCGCAACCTTTCTCGGTAAGGTACGAGCATAATTCAAAAAGATTGTCTTTATTTGATACAGATAAAAGTACTCTTTTAAGTTTTACCAAATTTAGCTGCTGCATGGAACAAGGAATTTTGTTTTTCATAACCCAATTTGCCCTTTAATTAAATAAAATTATCATCTCTTAAACAAATAAATACAATGCATTTACAAAACATTAAACTCACATCGGCCAGATTAAACTTGCTAGCATTTTTAGCAAAAAAAATAAATCATCTAATATAAATTAAAGAAATGCCGAAAAATTTTGCGCAATTCAAAAATACAGGACCAGGCATGAGTGAATCAGCTATCGAAGAATCATTAAAAAATATATCTCTCTTTAGCAAATTCAATGATGAACAATTATCTAATTTAATTAAAGTTTCTCGCAAAATTGAGTTAAATCCGGGAGAAATTTTTATTAACGAAGGCAATGTTGATCAAAATTTTTTTGTAATTATTAATGGTAATGTCGAAATTTTAAAGAAAAATGGCAATAAATTTTATTGTTTAACCACATTATCTAAGGGCGAAACTGTAGGAGAAATGGCATTATTTGAAAATATCGCTCGCTCGGCAAGTGCGCGTGCCTTAGATAGCGTGACGGTTTTAAGCTTTGACCTTGAACAAATAAAACAAGACCCCAATTATTTAGAAATTTATGCCTTACTAACCTCATATTTTGGCGAAAAAATCTCTCGACGGCTTCGCTATACAAATGAAGTGACAGTTGATGTGCTAAAAGAAAAACTTGCAATTGGTAATTTTGCCGTTAACATTATTGCAATTACAGCGTTGTATGCATTTACTCTTGAATTACTCCAAGTAATAAAAAAACACACTTCAAATTCAACCCTAGTCACAATAGTTGTATTATTAATGTTTTGTTATTTTATAATTTCTATGATGATGAAAAGTGGTTATCCTCTAAAAGAATTTGGAATTACATTAATTAACTGGAGAAAATCTGTAATACAAGCTATATTATTAACCATCCCTTTTTTGATTGCAATTATGACAATTAAGTTATGTATTATTAGTTTTGTACCAAAATATAATCATTTGCCATTATTTGATCCTATGTCAATATTTAAAACACCAGAAGATATCAGTTTAAAAGTATATTTTGCAGCTTTATTTGGTTATATTATATTTGTACCAATTCAAGAATTAATTGTAAGAAGCGGAATTCAATCTGCGCTACAAAAGTTTTTATCTGTGGCAAAAAAAAGACAATGTGGTCATCAATTATTATGTCTAATATTCTTTTTGCAGGTGGCCATTCGCATATTAGTTTAGGATTTGCACTTTCTGCATTTATTCCTGGTATATTTTGGGGTTGGTTATACGCAAAACAAAATTCATTAATATCCGTAAGCGTTTCTCATGTTTTAATTGGTGTTTGGGGGGCATTTATTGTTGGATTTGAAAATATTGTATAGTTAATTAATTTTTTCTACATCCAATTTCTTTGGCTGGCACACCACCAACAATTAACCATTCTGCAACACTGTTAGTAACAACAGCTCCCATTCCAACCACAACATGGTTACCTATTGTTACATTATCTGTTATACATGCATTAGCTCCAAGCCAAACATCTTTACCTATATAAACACCATAAGATGTTACAGCCTGCTCTTTTATTAAAAAATCAGCCTTCATTCCATGATTAAAAGCATAAATTTTTACACCCGAAGCAATTCTAGAATTTTGTCCTATAAAAACGCCTTTTGCGCCTCCATCAATCACAACTCCAGTGTTAATGCTCACGCCATTTTCGATAGTAATTGGACCATGCAAAAAAACATGCGAAGCTATAGTCACATTATCTCCAATCGTAATTTGCCTACCTGGCTCAGCAAAAATATTTGCTTCAGGAGAAATAAAACAGTTTTTACCTATTTTCACTGTTTCTAACTCTTGCAGTTGTGCTTGAATTTCTTGTTGCCATGGTTCTGCCCAAATTTTATGTTTATCTTTTAATGAAAAATAAAGCCATGGCATAAAAGATAATCTTTTTTTATGTTGCTCAATATATTTATCCACGCAATGAACCTATAATGTTTTCAACTCAATTTTTTTGTAACTAATCATTGTCCGTCTAGCATCAAAAAGACTTTTATAGCTTTCGTAACGAATTCTGAGTTTTTCGGTTTCTGCACGTGCCGCAACTATTTTTTCTAGCATACTAATGTATTCTGGATCAGCTTCAGCTAAACGCTTTAACCGCGCTTCAGGTATTTTTTCAGTACTTAATTCAATTCTATTCATTATTTTAGAACGTACCGATGTTCTCAGTAATTCTAGTTTCTCGGCTTCTTTTCTTTTTTCAACATATTCTAATCCAATTTTATTAGCCAATTGAATAATTTCTTCCAATCCCATTTCTTTAATAGAAACAGAAGGCTGTTGAGTAAAAGTACTTTTTTGCACACTTTCTTCGGACAAATTATCACCTTTTTTAATTAATTTGAGTTTAAAACAGTATGGCTCATATTTAACATACGAACCAAGGTTTGTTTTGCAAGTGAACGTTGTGGCTCTGAAACAGCAATAACATTTTGTGGTGTACCCAATCTTATTTGCTCCAACGCCCAAGTTAAATGTGGCAAATCGATGCGATTCATGGTGCCGCATAAACACATAAAAGGATTAAGACTCACAACCGTTTTATCCGCGTTTTCTTTAGCAATACGATTAACCAAATTAAGCTCTGTTCCCACAGCCCATTTGCTACCAGAAGGGCTTGCTGCAATTGTTTTTACAATAAAATCAGTAGAACCAGAAAAATCTGATTTGTCGACAACTTCCATAGCACATTCGGGATGAGAAATAATTTTAAACTCAGGATCTTTCGCACGAATTTGATCTATTTGTTTTATAGTAAACATCATATGCACAGGGCAACAACCTTGCCACAACATAATAGTTGTATCTTTAATTTTATTTTTATCTAAACCACCGTAAGCCTTTTTCGGATTCCATAAACTCATTTGTTCCATTGGAATGCCCAATTTCTTTGCCGTATTACGACCCAAATGTTGATCGGGATAAAAAAATAAAATTTTTCGCTCACGCAATGCCCATTCTACTATTTTTGGTGCATTAGAACTTGTACAAACCACACCGCCTTTTTGCGCAACAAATGCCTTTAATGCAGCGCTCGAATTGATATACGTAACAGGCATTATGCTTTCATGACCAACAGTTTCAACAAGCTGCTCCCAAGCCTCAACAACATCGTCAACATCAGCCATATCGGCCATATCACAGCCAGCCCCTAAATCGGGTAACACAACAATTTGTTGTCCTGTTTTTAAAATATCAGCACCCTCAGCCATAAAATGCACACCACAAAACACAATAAAGTTTGCTTCAGATTGCCTTGCAGCATATTGAGCAAGTTGCAAGGAGTCGCCTCGAATATCACTAAGTTCTACAATTTCTGGTCGTTGATAATGATGTGCTAAAATAACAAGTTTTTTACCAAAATACTTTCGAACATCAGAAATACGTTTCAGCATTTCTGATTCAGTCAGGTTAGGGTAAGGGGCGGGCAATGGAGGTTGAAAAGCAATTGTCATAAAAAATCCTACAGCATTTTAAAAGTATTTTTTACTTACAGTCACATAACACTTACAATTTGAGCACAACTTATACAATAACTCCAGAACATTTTTTATTTTAAGACAACAGTTGACGCCCAAAAGAAAATAGAGTTTTCTAAGTAAATTGTAAGGGATCGATTATATAATTTTTAAATTAGTGAGGAGAAGTTAATTTATGATCTCAGCTATTAAAGTAATTGCTGTCATTGGAGCAGGACAAATGGGAAGCGGTATTGCCCAAATTGCAGCCCAGGCCGGTTATCAGGTTTTGCTTTGTGATTCTTACCCAGAAAGTTTACACAAAGGGCTTTTAACCATAGAAAAAAGTTTAACAAAACTTTTTGAAAAGGGCAAAATAGAAGAACATCCACCTGCAATTCTTGCTCGAATCAAAAAAACCTCGCAGCTTAGTGATTTAGCAAAAGTCGATTTTGTTATTGAAGCCGTTAATGAAAACGAAACATTAAAAAAAGAAATCTTTAAAGAACTCGATAAAATTGTCTCTCCAAACACTATATTTGCCAGCAACACAAGCAGTTTACCTATAACTCGCCTTGCCTCAGCGACGTCAAGAACAAATAAATTTATTGGCATGCATTTTATGAATCCTGTGCCAATTATGAGCTTAGTAGAAATTATTAGAGGCCACGCAACTTCTGAAGACACATATCAGATAACTAAACAAATTTCAGAAAAAATGGGTAAAACAACTGTTTGCTCGCAAGACTATCCAGGATTTATAATTAATAGAATACTAATGCCTATGATTAATGAAGCGTTTTATACTTTGATGGAAGGCATTGCAAACGCCGAAGACATTGATACGGGCATGAAGCTAGGAACAAACCAGCCCATGGGACCACTCACTTTAGCTGATTTTATTGGGCTCGATACCTGTTATGCCATTATGAAAGTCTTGCACGAAGGACTAGGGGACAGCAAATATCGCCCCTGTCCATTACTAAAAAAATACGTTGACGCAGGCCATTTTGGCAAAAAAGTAGGACAAGGGGTTTATAAATATTAAAAAAGCTATAAAAGTTTATTTTTATAGCACAATTCCGAAAAGAAAGAATTATAAAACACAGAGGGAAATAATGACTTTTTTTTCAACTCTTAGTTTAAAAATCAAGTTGATTCTATTTTCTATTTTTTTTGTAATTTGCTTATTAACTGTAGGAGGAATAGCAATTCAAAGGATTTCTATTCTTACCGATGATTACGATCAGGTTGCAAAAATTAGTCTACCCAAAATTAATGACGTATTTATAATGTTGAGTCTCTACAGACAGGTACGCATTGACCTCAGAACGCTGGGGATTCCAAATCTTTCGGAATCTCAAATTCAGCAAGCCTCCAATAACGTTCGTAAAAGCATCGAAGAATACGATGCTATTGCTAAGGATTTTCTAAAATACCCAATGGTAAATGGTCAAAAAAAGGTAAACGATCAAGTTCAGGAAAGTTGGAAGAAGTTTGTTGAGGTTGTAAATAAAGTTTTAACATACGCGAATTCACAAAAAGCAGGAGATTTTGAAAAAATGAGGGCTATCTTTCTTAAAGATTGCCCAGAAGCTGCTGAAAATTATCGGCTGCTTAACTTAGAGCTTATTAAAATTGTTGAAGACGGTACAAAAGATAGATTTAAACTCGCCCATGAGGCAGCCACTATGGGAAATATATTGGTAATTTCAGTTATTGGAACATCCGTTCTTTTAGGCCTGATTATTGGCTGGCTATTTTCATCCTGGATTACACAATCAATTTCAATTGGTTTCAATAAAATCTCTGCCAATGCGAGTTCTGTTTTAGCAGCTGCAAAAGAGATCTCGTCTTCATCCGAGGAGCTTTCTAATTCTGCAGGGCAACAAGCTACATCATTACAAGAGACGACCACTTCTGTTGAATTGCTCAGCTCAACGGTGACTAAAAATATGGAAAATGCCAAAAAAACTGCGATTCTTTCTACAGAATCAAAAAAAAGTGCCAATGATGGCGAATCATCTGTAGAAAGTATGCTTGCAGCTATGACAGAAATTCGTGTTTCGAATGAAACTATCATGAACAAAATTAATGCAAGCAATCTTCAATTATCTAATATTGTAAGAATGTTTAAGGAAATTGGTGATAAAACCAAAGTTATCAACGAAATTGTTTTTCAAACAAAACTTCTTTCCTTTAATGCCTCTGTAGAGGCCGCAAGGGCAGGTGAACAAGGTAAAGGCTTTTCTGTAGTCGCCGAAGAAATTGGAAATTTAGCTCGAATGAGTGGCATTTCTGCCTCTGAAATTTCAAATCTTTTGGCAAACAATATTCAAAAAGTTGAAATGATTGTCAATCAGTCTCAAAAAGAAGTGGAAGTTATCATTGCTCAAGGTAAGCAAAAGGTTGAGTTTGGAGTCGAAGTTGCGCATAAATGCGCAGCGGCTCTCAAAGAAATTGTGGGTAATATTTCAAATGTTTCTATAATGGCTGAAGAGATTTCAGTCTCAAGTGATGAACAGGCAAAAGGTCTTTCAGAAATCAATTCTGCAATGGTTGATCTAAACACTGTAACACAAAAAAATGCTTCTGCCACAAATCAAAGTTTTTTAGCCGTAAATAAAATTTCAGAACAAATTCTTTTTCTTAACAAGACTATCAGCGAGCTTGAGGTGATTATTCGCGGATTAAAATCTGTTGCTAAAAACGGTATGAAGTAAATCATCATCAGGGCTTTTCACAACATCCTAACTTGTTTAATAACCCAAATTTTAATCACACATTTGGTATTGTGTACAAAAAAAATACAACCTACACACTTATATATATTTCTATATAAGTGATAAAGTTTTTTAATTCACTGAAATTATTTCTAAAATTAATTATTTTTTGATAAATTAAAAATAACTTGCTATCGACTTCTCTAAAAATGATCTGCTATAAATTTTAAGAACCATTTTATTCCCTCAAAACATCAGGGAAGCGGGAAATAAGTATTATAATACTAGGAGGTTAATGTGAGTTTGTCGAACCATTCTTCATCAAAGGTCGTTCATTTCCTGAAAGCAAGAGCAAAAAACTTAATTGTTGCAAGTTTTTCTGTTGCAGCATTACTTGGAGTTGCAAGCGCATCTATTGTAATTTTTGCACCTGAAAAAATTACAAATATAAAACAACATTTTATCGCACAGGCATCTGCAAATGCATATTCTTTACCCCAAGCGACTAATGTCGCACCAGGTAATGATACTCTATTTTTAAAATCATTTAAAAAAGTGTTTTCTAATATTGCAAAAGAAAGTCGTCCTGCTTTGGTATTTATTATTGCAGAAAAAAAAGTACAAGTTCGTGCAAACGAATTTCCCTTTCCTGATGATTTCTTTTTTCCATTTATGCCACCACAATTTCGAGGTCCTGGTAATCAAAGAGACAAAAAGCAATCAATTGAAACCGATGGCGGCTCAGGATTTATTGTTGATATAAAGAATGGTTATATTATTACAAATAATCATGTTATTGAAGGTGCCGATAAAATAACTGTTACAACTTATGACAATAAAAAATACAAAGCTAAAGTCTTAGGTACTGCAAAAAACGTTGATATTTCTGTTTTAAAACTCGAAGATTTTAAACCTTCCAATGAACTTAAACAAGTGAGCTTAGCCGACTCTAATGAAGTTGAGGTTGGAGACTGGGTTATTGCCCTAGGTGCTCCATTTGAATTGCCACAAACTCTGACAATGGGCGTCGTCAGTGCAGTCCAAAGATCAAGTGATACCCTTGGAATTACAGGTACAAATAGTTTTATTCAAACAGATGCGGCAATTAACCCAGGCAATTCTGGCGGGCCACTTGTCAGTTTAGACGGGCAAGTCATTGGAATGAATACTGCAATATACTCAAAAAATGGCACCAGCGTTGGAATTGGGTTTGCGATTCCTTCTAATACAATTCGATTGGTTGCTGATTCTATTATTAACAATGGAAAACTCACTCAAGTTTATTTAGGCGTAGAAATGTATGACTTAAATAAATTTGGTGCTGCAGCCATGAAAGAAATGAAAATCGACCCCAATACTGAAGGGGCTCTTGTCATGAGAGTTGTTCCTAAAAGTCCCGCAGCGCAAGCAGGATTGCAACCATATGATATTATTCAAAGTATAAATAATAAACCCATAAAATCTAGCATAGATATTCAAAGACAAATTATATTTTTAAAACCAGGCACAAAAATTAAAATTGGAATTTTAAGAAACGGAAAAAATACCGAATTGACTGCAACTGTATCAGAAATGCCTTCTAAAAACTCCAATAATTCTGAGCCAAATGAAGATAACTCCAAAACTTCAAAATCACCGTCTTTGAGCTATGGACTTTATCTCTCCAACAAGCCATCTACTTCTGGAAAGGGCGTTTCCATAAAAGGGGTTCAAGCAGGGAGTTTGGCTGATAGAGCTGGGTTACAAGAAGGGGATGTTATTTTACAGGTGAATAGGGAAGACGTAAACACCAAACAACAAGTCGAAGATGCGCTTGAAAAATCTAAAAAAGCCAAAACTGCGGTTATATTCTTACTTGTAGCTCGAGAAGACGGCTCACGTTCTGCAATTATCTTACCTCTAAATAGTTGATCTCTTTATTTAGTTCAATAAAATCAATAGCAAACAATATGATGTGATTGGGTTCACATCATATTTTTAATTTAGTTTAGGTAAAAAAAATGAAATTTCCTAAATTTGTTCATACTATTAGTGGTTGGATCCAACCAGATGGCAAATGGCACCCCTCAGACGAATGGTGGCACATTAGTGCAATTTATGAACTAAAAGAGCTAGGGTGCCCTTATTTACAAGACACAGTCACCAAGAAAATATTACAAGAAGGCGACGAAATTAAAATTAAAAAACATATTTCAGATATAGGTTTTATAAAAATTTCACGCGCCCAAGTAGACGGAAATATATCAAATATTGCACAACTTTTTGCCCTTCAAAATTTACTAAGCCTTTGTAATCCAGACGAAGAGATTGGTATTTTAGGTAACAATGGAGTATTAAAAAACATTCGTATTGCAAGAATTATGAAACTAAAGAATCCAGGAATCCTCAGCAAAATCAAAAAAGAAGGACTCAATAATACCTAATTATAACAATATTATACATGTATTTTTTATATTTTTTGTTTTTTTTAGTAATTTTTATTAAAAAATAAATTTATTCTTAAAAATAAGAATTATTTAACAATAATTAAAATAAGTCGTTGACAAATAATAAAAATTAATTAATAATTTCACCGAGCTAATCATATTATTATTAGCTTATTTTACAGGAAATACCATGAAAAATAGAAAAATATTATTTACTTTATCTATAATTTTGCTTTTTATTCAACAAAATTCTTTTGCATACCTCTATGGCGCAGAAATAACGGTTTTAAATCAATCAAACCATGATATTATATTTAGAGCCGGCAAAATTAAAAATTTTATAACTTATAAAGATGTTCCTCTTAACGTTGTGAGTAAAGTAATTCCTTCAAAATCAAACTACACATATTCAACTAGTAACAATGATTATTCTGGGTTACTTTATCAAGATAACTTAACATGGATTGGAGTGGGAACAAACAATTTTGAACTTAAAGAAGATAAGACGTTTATTAATAACTGCAAAAGTTATTATAAATGGAAAGACTATCAATTAACTCTTTTATATATCCATACCGGTGGAGCATTTTGGGACATGTATAGCTATTTTACTCCCCCTGAAATCAATTCAAGAGACGAAAAGTTGAAAGTAAACTTTTTCCCTTTTTATAATGATGCTCCTGTAGGAAAAGCTGGCGAAACTGGCAAACTAACTATTACTGTAACAGATTAATTATTAATAACTATAAATTTAAAAAATCTTTATCAAAATCAAGGCTAAATGTAGGTTTTCTTTTAATCAAAGCAGCAATTCGAACAATGTTTTCTAAAGATAAATTACACTCACCTTTAAGAATTTTTGAAAGCTTTTCTGGGCTGATATCAAGCTTTATCACAAGTTCATTAAAACCTAATTTTTGTTGTTGCATGTAATTGTTCAGTGCTTGAGCTAGTCCATTTTGAAAAGACTTAAGCGCCCGATATTCCAATTCCATTTGAACTTCTATCTCTTTGATTTTTTGAGGGCAAACACCTGTTTTTAGATAATCTTGAAAACTTTTAAATTTCATTTAATTTGCTCCTTTAGTTTTTGCTAAAGAGTTTTTAGCCACCACTTAATTTGCTTTCTATAAGTGCACTTTCTTGTATCGGCATTTTTTTTAAATTATTTACAAAAATTTAATAAAATTCAATAATTTCAAGATATTTAATAACAAATACTGATCCATTAAATATATGGTATTATCGATGATTTAAATATCAAGTTTACTAATAAAAAATTAATATTTAAGATTACGCCTGATTGAACAAAGGGCTAAAGCCAACTTTAGAAGTCGGGACTTTACGTTCGATTTTAGGTAAAGAACAATGTTCTGTAAATCATTTTTATAAAAATTTAATTTAAAAAATAAATTACTATTTTAATTTAAAGGGTGGAGGTGCATAATCAATGAATTTTATTAATTTTCTTGTTACTTCTTCATGAGAAATGAATAAAACTAATTTATTGTCTCTATAAGATAAAATAATTGGATTTATATTAGCAATAGTTTTTATGCCATATGTTGTTAATTGAAAACTTCCTTTTCCACCTACCAAATATTTTTCATCAATTGCAAATAAGAACCAATCATTTAAAATATGATTAGCAGGTTGTGGAATTAAAAATTCATTGCCAAATTTTTTCTTACATTTTTCGCTTAAATCTTCTACATCATCAATTCCATTGTTTAGTAAAAAATATTTATACATTAATGCAATATGGTTATAGTTAAGAGATGTGAATTTTTCTTGCCATTTTCCTTTGACTTCTATATAATTATACGCCGTCCACTAAGTTTGTTGGCAACATAGATAACCAAAAATAAATATTTATACGGAAATTGATGAATATTGAAAACAGGATATGCTGCAGTTAACATTCGTACTTTCTTTTATAAAAGGACACTGCAGCACAATGAATAATGTACAACAACTTATGGATGATTTAAAGAGAATACCTCAAAATAAATTAAGTTTTAATCTTTTACGTCGATTATTTATAATTTTTTTATATTCCGTAGGATTTTCTGAAAAAAAGATTGAAACTTTATTATGCCTTTCAAGAGGACGGGCAAATTATTGGGTTTCAAACTATAAGAATAATGGTATTTATTTTTTACTTGATAAACCACGTTCTGGTCGTCCATCCTTTGTAAATAAAGAAGAAGTTGAAATTTTAAAAACTGAAATCATTCAATTAAATTCTGAATTTAATGAGGAAAAAGTTGTTCATGCCCAAATAATAAATAGTATTATAGAATCCAAAACGAAATTAAAAAAAAATTTAGTAAAAGTGGGTTATACAAGTTCCTTCAAAGAACATTAATAAGAAGAGTTGTTCCAAGAACAAAGCATATAAAAAATGACCCAGAAAAAATGGCCGAATGGATTAAAGATTTACCAAATAAAATTAATGAAATTAAAGTAAAAAATCCAGGAAAAAAAATAAACATAGATTTTCAAGATGAATCACGATTTGGACAAATGACAATAAAATCTGGTATTTGGAGTCCTTTCCCAATCAGACCAGAATTTAAAACTCAAATGGGTTATTTAAACTCATGGATTTATGCTACTGCTAACAAAGATACGGGCAAATATTTTGGAATGATATTACCAAATTTAAATGTTGAAAACATGCAAATTTTTATCAATGAGTACTCCAAGACCGTACCTAAGAATGAGCATATTATTATGATACTAGATGGAGCTAGTGCACATAAAAGCAAAAAATTAATTTTACCCCAAAATATATCATTTATTTTTTTACCTTCATTTTCTCCAGAGTTAAATCCAATTGAAAGGTTATGGAGTTATTTTAAAAGGAATCACTTATCATTTAAAATTTATAAAGATTATGAAGATCTCGTTCAAAAATGCTCTAGTGGTTGGAATCAATTAACACAAAAAATTGTCAAGTCAATTATGAATTCAAAACCTAAGGCAAGCTTATGTTAAAAACTTAGTGGACGGCGTATTATTAGAATCATCTGTAAGCCATTTCCACTCAGTTTTACCATCTGTACAAAAGACAAACGTTTTTTCTGATGAAAAAGCCTTATTAATAATAAAAAAATTTAGTATAATAAATAATAAACAATACTTCATAGATACCTCAATAGTTTGTGATTTTTAAAATGTATTTATGATATTAAAATTAACTGTAATTAAGAATTTTTAACAATATCTCCTGCATTTATTTTTATAAATACATCTTCTAGATCAGGAGATTCGGTGCAAATTTCAAAAACCTTTAATTTTAACTTATTAATCATTGAATTCAATAACTTTGAGGCATCTATAAAGGAGGTCATGCTTCCATGAATATATGTAATCGACAATTTTAAATTACAATTATTTTTAACAGCAGTTTTAATTGGTTCTGCAAGAATTGAGTTTTGTCTTAAAAAATTTAAATTTTCATCTAGCCATTGCGTGATATTATCTATTATAATTAAACACGATATTTTATGTTTCCCTCCCAATGCTAACATTTCTTGACTTTGCTTTAATGTGACAATTTCTCCTTTTTTTATAATTGCAATTCTGCTACAAAAATCTTCTGCTTCTTGTAAGTAGTGGGTTGTTAAAATTATTGTCATGCCTTGCTTATGAAGGTCTTCTACAAAGCGCCACATTGTTCGTCTTAGTTCAACATCAACTCCTGCTGTTGGTTCATCAAGAATTAAAATCTTAGGCTTATGCACTAACGCTCTAGCAATCATCATTCTGCGCTTCATACCGCCACTCAGTTCACGGGTTGTTTTTTTTCTATGTTCTGCAAGTAAAAGTTTTTCTAATAAAAAATCAATCCATTCTTTATCTGGATAATAGCCAGAAAGCTTACTCTGAATTGCTAACATGGTTGGTAAATCAAAAAATGAATCAGCAATGAGCTCTTGCTGAACGACCCCTAATAATCTTTTAACTTCGGAGGTATTATTTTTTACACTTAAACCTTCAACAAAAATATCTCCTGTGGTTGGCGTATTTACACCAGCCAATAAATTTAATAACGTGGTTTTTCCTGCTCCATTGTGACCAAGCAATCCAAAACATTCGCCTCTATAAATTTGTAAATGAATAGGTTTTAACGCCTCAAATTGAGAGCCTTTTGGAAGTTTGTATATTTTACTCACATTTCTAAATTCAATAGAAATTGCACTCATTCTATTAACCCCTCAACCCAAAACCTGATTTCAAAATTTTTATAGAAATTAAAGATGTAGCTATAAAAAATACAAAAGAAATTGAAAATGCAGATAATGCAGAAATATCAGAAACATGAAGCACAGAATAACGAAACATACTCACTATATAAAAAATTGGATTTAAATATCTAATAAACTGAATCCATTCTGGAAAAGTTTGAAATGAAAAAAAGACCCCAGAAAAAAAAATCAATGGCTGTACAATAAAAGACATGATAACACCAATTTGATCCCAACTTTTACAAATTGCACCTGCAGCAATTCCTAAACTTCCAAAAATACCTGTAGCTAAAACTATAGAAATTAATAATAAAATGGGATTAAAGAAAACAAATTCCCAAGAACATAAAAATCCTGCAGACAAAACAGATAATGATACAATCAGAGCCCTAATTATGGCTCCAGAAATGAAAGCAAGCCACATTGCAAATGGAGTCAAAGGAGCCATTAACATATCAACAATTGTACCACTCCACTTTGCAATCATAATACTACTCATTGGATTTTGTAACGCAGCGTTAACAACTTCCATCGCAATAATTCCAGGAATTAAAAAAATGATATATTCGTAGCCGTGCGTTAAAGAAGAATTAGAAGATTGTGACAGCAACTTACCAAGCGCCAAACCAAATAAAGCAAAATAAATCAATGCACTGCCAAAAGGGGCAAATATTGTTTGTGCAGGGACAGCAAAAAATCGACGAACTTCGCGTTCAAATACACCAAAACCAGGCAGCCAAGATTTAGCAACTGGCTTTTTTTTTAAATACTCACTTATGTCCATATCGTCCTCTATATTAATTTAATTCAACACGTAATAGAGAATGACCATTACCTATTTTTTGAACCACAATCCGAGTTCCAATGGCTTCTCTTAAAGAATCAACATGACTAATAATACCCACTTGCGTACCATTAGCATGCAAAGACTCTAACGCACCAATTGCAACCTGTAAGGTTTCAGGATCAAGAGTACCAAAACCTTCATCCAATAATAATGTTTCTATAGGCATTTTGATAGAACGATACTCAGATAAAGCCAACGCTAAAGCTAATGAAACTAAAAAAGTTTCGCCACCTGAAAGAGTTTTAAATGATCTGAGGGCATTAGCATGATAACTATCTTGAATTGCAAAAGCCAATCGAGGCTTATTTTCAGCGTCAAGAGCTGGTGCTAAGGTATATCGTTTATCAAAACGATATAAGTGATAATTTGCTTTAAAAATTAGTTCTTCTAAGTTTAGGATTTGCGCAAATTTTTTAAAATTTTCACCGTTATTTATACCAATTAACTGATGCATTTTATTCCAAAGCACAAACTCTTGCTGAATCTCTAAATTTTGCTGCTGATAATCTTCAATCTTTTTTTTATTTTGCTCATTAATAAATAATATATTAGTTATTTCTCCTAGTTCTTTTAATTTATCTTTTATATCAGAATCTAATATATTTTTATTATTATACAAATCATTTAAAGTGCTATTAACAAAATTTAATGAATAATGATTTTTATGATTTTCTAAATCAAAGTATCTTTGTTGTTTTGTTTCAGTTGTAGAAATACGGAGTTCTTCAAGTTTATTATAAATATTATTATATTCAATAACTTGAATTTCTGATAAATTAAAATTTAAAATTTCTTCTTTTGGTAAATTGCCAAATTTTAAAATTTCGCTATCTAGTAAGACTTTAATAGAAGATAAATTTTCTCGGTAGTTAACAAGTTGATGAAAATAATTTTCTTTTTGATTATTTAAAACAGCAAATATTTTTTCTTTTTCTGCTAAAATTGTTTTTTCTTGATCAAGTTTATTTTGTTTTTCAATTATTGATTTATTTAGTTTATCTTCAATTTTTATTGGATCTTCACCACCAAAAAAATTATTTATATTTTTTGTAATATTATTTATCTTGTTTTTTATTTCATCAACCTCTAGTGAACGATCTTGAATATTTTTTTCAATTAGTACATACTCTTTTTCAAATTCATTAAGTTTATTAGTATATAAAGAAATATTATTTTCTATTGTTCTGTATTTCTCATAATATCTCTTATCTTCAAAAACGTATATTTTTTCAAATTCAGAATGAGACACTAAGCTTTTCTCAAACAGATCAATTTTAAAATCAGGTATTAAATACAACATCAAATCATTTAAATCTTGCTTGAATGCAATAAATTTATTATTTTTTTCTTTTGATTCAATATATAATTCTTTATTTTTATTATATTCTTCAATTTTTTCGGTTAAAAATTTAATTTCAACATTAACTTTTTCAATTTCTTCTTTATTTTTAATTTCTAATTTATTATAAATTTGATAAAAATAATCACTACTCTTCTTAGTTGCCGAATAACTATCTAAGTTGAGAGCTGATAATATTATATTTTTTTTATCTTGGATAACATTAGTTAAAGAATTTTTTTGATTTTCTACACTTTTAATTTCATGAGTATAAAATTGAACATTTTTTTCAAATTCAAGTAAATTTGATAACATGCTATTTTGAAAATTTTCTTTTTCTAATAGCTGCTGAGAAAGAAATTCATGTTGTGAAATAATTTCCATATCAGCCTTTTTATAAGACATATCCTCAAAATAAGGATGCTCATAACTACCGCATAATGGACATTCCTCACCAGGTAATAAATGTTTACGCTGATAAGCGAGCTCAATTTTCCAAGATAATTTTGTGACATCATTTTTTAAATTAGCCACTTCTGAGTTTTCATTATTTATAATTTCTTTTTGCGATAAATAATTTACATTAGCATTTAATAAAGACTGCTGAGCCGCCTTAAGCTTTTCAACTAAACTATTTTCTTCTGACTCTCTTCTACTCAAATCCTCAATATAAAATGCAACTTTTTCAATTTGTATTTTTTCAGAAAAATATTTATCTTTTAAATTTCTTAAATCATTTAATTTATCATGAGGATTTTCAAAAGGAATTGAATGTGCTATCAAATCCCTTTTAATAGATTCAAAATGCGCTTTAATTTTTTCAAAATCAAGTAAGAATTTTTTATAATTCACTAATAAAAATGATAATTCATTTTTTAATACGTTTTCAAATTCTTTTTTACTTTCATTTGCAATGCGCAAATTTTTAATATGAAATTCTTTATTTAAAAAAACAGAAGACTTTTCTATTTCAAGATTTTTTAATTTTTCTAATTTTTTATTGAAGTCTTCTGTCAAAGTATTTTTTATTGATTCTTAATTCTTTAGCCTTATCAATTTCGTATTTTTTTTCTTCAAAATTCTTTTTTTCATTTTGAAGACAATCGAATAATTGATTAATATTACTTTTGATAAAAATAATAATATCTTTTAAAGATAAAATTTCATTGTTTTTATTATTTATTTCAATTTCAATTTTTCCAATTTTTTCCTTATTCTCATTTTCTTGAAAATAAAGCTCAATAGATTTTTGAAATTTTTTAAATTGGCTTAAGCGATTTAGAAAATCTTGATTATTTTTAAGATTTTCTAGATATTCTTGATAAGATTTTTCAGCTTCAGATAGTTTTTTTTGTAACTCGTCTTCTTTTACGCGCCAATTTATTTCATAATCAATTGACTTAGCTTTCTCGTCTAAAATTTTTATTTCATCTGATATACTTTGTTTTTTATTTTTATAATCATTTTCTATTTCAAAAGAAAGTATGTTAATTCCATTTATTTTAATATTAATTTCATTATATTTTTCTTCTATTATTTTTTTCTTTTCCGAAGCCTTTTTACCAATATTTTTATAAATTTCAGTATTTGTAATTCTTTCTAAAATTGCTGCTCTTTCTTCTTCGTTAGCTTTTAAAAAAGCTGCAAATTCTCCTTGTGCAAGAAGTACCATCCTTTTAAAATCTTCTACGGTTAAATTTTCTAATACTTTATTAAAAATAGGTTCATAAAATTTAGGTCGCGTATCACTGATTAGTTGCTCCCAATCTGATAAATCTTCGTTAAAACACTCTAAAATTCTTCTAGGATTTTTAAAATTACCGTCTGGTTTTTTATATGCTCTCTCACATTGCCAAGTTACTCTATATTTTACAATTTTATTATCTTCTCTTTTAGAAAAAATTAATTGCGAAAAAGCAAAATAAGTGCCGCGTGACATCACTTGCCTGCTATCATTCTCTAAATCTTTTTCTGATTTGCCTTTAGTCAAGCGAGGAGTTTGGCCAAACAATGCAAGCGACATGGCATCCATTAATGTTGATTTCCCTGCACCTGTTGGTCCTATAATTAAAAAAATAGGCGCCCCCTGCAAATCTTTTTCAAAATCAACCGAGTGACGTCCATATAATGAATTTAAATTTTCTAACTCAACTTTTAGTAATTTCAAAAAATATCCTTTAAATTTAATATTATATAATAATTTTTAAATATTCTCTTCATTTAATAAACTTCTAAAAGCATTTAACAATTTATCATCAATAACTTGATTTTGATTTTCACACATTTTAATAAATACTTCTTCAACAGATAAAGTTTTTAAAGAATCTTTATTAAAAAAAATTTGATTTATATTTGAAGTTTGACACAGACTCTGTTTTACAGTTGCCAATGCAGGTCTTTGTGTAAAAGGAAAAGAATTTTCAAGTTTTCTTAAAATAGATAAATCTAATCCTGGAAGATAAGACTCAACTTCTGTTTGCACACATAAAATTGGAGGAAATGGAGTATCCCATGATAAACTTTCAATTTGAAAATTAATACTTTCTATATTGCCTTTAATTTCTATAATTTTTCTTCTTTGTGGGACAGGCAAACGTTGTATATCATAATCATTATTTTCAAAGGTAACAATATTTACACACCTTTGTGTTTTAGACTCTTTTAAAGACAAGCATATAGGGGAACCAGAATAATATGCATTAGAGTTTGCAACTCTATAAGATTTATGAATATGACCCAAAGCAATATAATTAAATCTTTTATCAAATATTGTTTCTGGAAGCCCTCCTAAAGTACCAACCATATGAATTTCCAATGGGGCATCATCTTTTTCTGATCCAATACAAGATAAATGACCAGTACCAATTAATAATTTCGTTTGATATAATTTTTCTGATTCATCTGCTAAATTTTTATATAATAAATTAATTTTATCTTTAAATAAATTTTGAATTTCTGATTCTGTTAGTCCTGCAGTTCTGATACCCAATCGATATTCATGAATAAAAGGGACAGCTGCAATCACTGCTTGCAGCTGTCTTTCAGAATTATAAATAGGACAAAGATATTTTGAGATATCGTGCAAATCACTGTAAACACCACCAACAACAAAAACGTCTAGTAGCTTAAGCAATTCAGACGGAGCATCTAATCGAGTTGGAGAATCATGATTGCCTCCAACAACTATCACCTTTTTAAAATTTTTTATTTGAGATATTTGGAATAAAAATTGATAATAAATTTTTTGTGACTCTGACGACGGTTGTGGTTGATCAAAAATATCACCCGCAACTATTAAAACCTCAATCTCATAATTTTTAAGAATCTCAACCAACCAAGATAAGAAAAATTTATGATCTTCTTCTCTTGATATACCTTCAAATGTAGCACCCAAATGCCAATCTGATGTATGTAATATTTTCATAAGCAAAAAACCATAAATTACAAAAAATTAGTTACTTCTTAGTTCTGCAGACTTTTTTCTTAATTCTTCTGGCGTAGTATTATTAAAATAAACGTAACTATCTGATTTGGGATCTTTTTCTAAAATTTTAGCAAGCTCCTCATAACACTGCGCCGCATTTTCAATTGCTTCTTTTTTAAGATCAGCATATTGAGGATAAGTTTTAATAATGTTTAAGTACCTCGATAAAGCTGCTGAGAAAAGTTCTTTATTCCAATAAAATCTTGCAACAAAAAGATCATGTTCTGCTAATCTTCTTTTTAAGTTTGCTAATCTTTCTTTAGCTTCAGAAATAAACTCTCCGTTTGGATACTGTCTTAGGTAGTCTTGGTATTTTAAAATTGCTTTCTTTGCAAATGCTTGTTCGCGATCGATTTGCTCGGGAGCTTGCAAATCATAAATTTTTGCTACGCGAAAATGGGCAAAAGGAACTTTGTCATGCACAGCATTTTTTCTGATAAAATCATCGTACGCAACAAGAGCTTCAGGATACTTATCTGATTGGTAATATGCATCAGCTTGTAAAACTTCTGCTTCAATATTATTTTTTGAATAAGGGTATCTTGCTTTGTATTCATCTACATTAGCAATTAGATCTGACCAGTTCTCTTTTTTATAGTTTTCTCGTATTTTTTCAATTCCTTCATCTTGAGAAAGCTCTGAAATTGGTTTTGTTTGACATGAAAAGAGAACCAAACTCAAACCACAGCAAATTAAAAAATTTTTAAATTTCATAGTAATATACAACTCATCATGAATAGATCAATTTTTATTTTGTTTCTCTTCAACCAACTCAACTAGAATCCCTCCAGTAGAATGTGGATGAATAAATACAATACGAGTATTATGCGCCCCTTTTTTAGGCTTTTCATCAATAAGACGAATTTGATTTTTTTTCAAATGGTTTACCCAACTGTCTAAATCGTCTACATCTAATGCTACATGCTGAATACCAGCTCCTCGAGTTGCTAAAAACTTAGCAATAGAACTGTCCGTGCTTGTTGCCTGAAGCAGTTCTAATCTACTATTTTCACAGCGAATAAAATCTACAGTAACCTGCTGATCGTCGACAACTTCTCCTCCTTCGTATGGCAGGCCAAGAATACCTGTAAAAAATTGTTTTGCTAGAGAAGCATCCTTTGGAACAATGCCTAAATGATTAATTCTATTAATTTTCATTTTTACTGCTTTCAGAAATGATGTTTTTATCAAATATTTTTTGTGCTAAAAACATTGCTGTCGTGGTTCCGTTGCTTAACATTTTAATTTCTTGCGCATCTATTTTTTCTATTTCATTTTTAAATTTAAATTCAGCAAGCATTAATGCATTTTGCAAAATTTCTTTTTTCAATCGCTTTATGCGAATTTCTTTACCAAGTTTATTTTTATTTTCATACTCTTGATGCAATAATATAGAGTCAATAATTTCTTTAATTCCTTCACATTTAGATGCAGAACTTTTTAACACTGGCGGACGCCATGTATTCTCGCCTACAGGAACGGTATTTTCAGATAATTCTTGCATCATTCGCAATGGGTCAGCAAGATCACATTTATTAATGATATATATATCAGCTAGCTGTAAAATACCTGCTTTCATCAATTGAATTTCATCGCCACTATTGGGCATCAATACGAGCAGTGTTGTATCTGCAATATTAGTAATCTCACTTTCACTTTGCCCAATTCCCACAGTTTCAACAAGAATAAAATCAAATTCTAGAACAGATGCCAGACGGATTGCACTTCTTGTTGCTAACGCAACACCTCCTAACGCCCCACGAGCGCCCATAGAACGAATAAAAACCATTCTGTCCTTAAAATGCTCTTGCATCCGCACGCGGTCACCTAGTATTGCGCCTCCAGATATCGCAGAAGAAGGATCAACAGCAAAAACAGCCACTGACTTTCCTTTTAGCCTGAGTTCTCTAATTATCAAATTTGTCATTGTTGACTTACCTGCTCCAGGCAACCCAGTAATACCAATCACTCTAGAATTATTTTCTTTAATTTCATTGAGGTTTAAATAAGGATGTGAAAGTAATTTGGGGGCAAGTAATGGATCATTTTCTACAAAAGTAATTGCCTTACTCAAAGCTCTTGTGCGTGAAAGCCATAGCTCAACTCCATCAAATTTAGAACGTCCAGAAAGCAAATTAACAACCGATTCTATATCTAATGATTGTTGTATTTTCATTTAGCTCTCTTTTGAATCAGGAATAACTTTTATTAAAAAATCTCCCGTTGATACACTATCACCAACAACAACTTTTATCTCTAAAATCGTTCCATCACATTCAGATAAAATTCGATTTTCCATTTTCATTGCTTCAATAGTTAAAAGAGGATCGCCTTCTTTAACACGCTCACCTTTTTTTACTAATAAGGAAATCACTTTACCTGATATAGGCGAAACCAAATCTCCATTACTATTAACTGTATTAATAACTTTTGCTTTAACGGGCTTTATAAGATCTGCGTGGTAATGATTTTGCGTTACAAAACTACCATTTTGAATAGCTAAAAGAAAATGATTTTGTTTTAATTTTACAAAATTATTTTTAATTCTAATAACTTGATTTTGCAGTAAAAAACTCAATCCATCAGCTAAAATCATCACTTCAATATTTTTAATACATTCAGAACTATTTATTATTAAAACTTCAAATTTTTCTCTATTCGAAAAATGGTTCAAATTAACTGAGGCAGGAATTTTGACTTCATAAAATTTAGAATTACTACTTTTCTGAATAGAAAATTTCATCTTATTGTTAACTCCATCTAATTACCTTTTAGTGCTTTCTAAACGATAAGCATGACTCCAGGGTTCTACCAAGTTGTTATTAATACTTGGACGAACCTCAAAAATAGACTGATGAATTGCTATTTTAATTGCAGCAACAATTGCTTCACTTTCGGTTAACTCATTTCTTGATATCTCGATCTGTTCTAGTAATTTTTCATTTTCTTCAACAAATCGAGTTGTATAATTTCCATCACGAAAATTTTTATTTTCTAATATAGCTTGATGAAACGGAATAGTTGTTTGAATACCTTGAATATTTAATTCGCTTAAAGCTCGCGCCATTTTATTTAATGCATCTTCACGATTGGCGCCGTAAACCAATAGTTTTGCAATCATAGAATCATAAAATTCTGGTATTTTGTAACCAGCATAAATATGCGAATCCATGCGCACTCCAGGACCAGAAGGAAATTCTACTTCTTTAACCACACCAGGATCTGGTCTAAAGCCGTGATAAGGATCTTCTGCATTGATACGCGCTTCAAAAGCCCACCCTCGAATTGTAATATCTTTTTGTTGAAAGGGGAGCGCTTCTCCCATAGCAACTTTTAATTGAGTTTGTAATAAATCAATTCCTGTAATCAGCTCTGTGACAGGATGTTCGACTTGAATACGTGTATTCATTTCCATAAAATAAAATTTTGTTGGCGATTCTAAAATAAATTCAACAGTCCCTGCATTAACATAACCAACGCTTTGCGCTGCTTTAACTGCAATGTCTCCCATTTGTAGTCGCGTTTCATGACTAATATAGAGTGATGGTGCTTCTTCAATGAGCTTTTGATGTCTACGTTGAATGGTACAATCTCTCTCAAATAAATGTACCGTATTTCCGTGAGAATCAGCCATAATTTGAAATTCCACATGCCTTGGCCTCTCTATATATCGTTCACAAAATACATCAGAATTTCCAAAATAACTTAACGCTTCGCGCTGGCATGCTTCAAAAGCAGATGTCAGATCAGAATTGTTACGCACAACTCTCATTCCCTTACCACCACCACCCGCAGCAGCTTTTAAAATAAGTGGATAACCAATTTGGTCTGCAATATTTTTTAATTCTTTAACATTCTTAAGTGGCGCGTTTTTTCCTGGACTACACGGAACACCTGCCTCAATTACCTTTGTTTTTGCAATTGTTTTATCGCCCATTGCATAAATAGAAAATGGAGATGGACCAATCCACACCATACCAGCTTTTAAAACTTCATTTGCAAATTCAGCATTTTCTGAAAGAAATCCAAACCCTGGATGCACTGCTTCTGCGCCCATTTGCTTTGCAGCCTGAATAATATTTTTTATATTTAAGTAACTTTCATGACTTGGTGCATTACCAATACAACACGCATAGTCAGCCATTGCGACATGTCTTGAATGCAGATCAGCGGTAGAATATAGCGCTAACGGCGATAATCCCAAATCGCGACAAGCACGAATAACACGCACCCCAATTTCACCTCTATTTGCTATGCACACTTTTTTAAAGGGCTTAAATACAAGAGGTAAAAAATCTTTGTGTTGCATGATAAAAATCCTATTACAAAGCCTGTATAATTATTTATAATGGTATGTTACCATGTTTTCTTTTTGGTAGCTGTTTCCTTTTATTTTTATTTGCATTCAAGGCTTGAATCAATAGGCTTCGGGTCATTTTTGGCTCAACAACATCATCAATAAAACCTTTTTGCGCAGTCACATATGGGTTTGCAAACGTATCGCGATAATCTTGAATGAGTTCTTTTCGTTTAGCTTCAGAATTGGCAGAATTTAAAATCTCGTTTTTAAAAATAATATTGCATGCCCCCTCTGGACCCATCACCGCAATTTCTGCTGATGGCCAAGCAATATTATAATCTGCACCAATATGTTTTGAGTTCATCACATCGTATGCTCCACCATATGCTTTTTTTGTAATAACTGTAAAACGTGGAACTGTTGCTTCACAAAATGCGTAAAGAAGTTTTGCTCCATGTTTAATTATTCCTCGCCACTCTTGATCTGTGCCAGGCAAAAAACCTGGCACATCTGTAAACACAATTAATGGAATATTAAACGCGTCACAAAATCTAACAAATCTCGCTGCTTTAATACTTGCATTGATATCTAATACTCCAGCTAAATTCATAGGATCATTTGCAACAATTCCTACTGAAAATCCATTTAGTCTTGCAAATCCAATAATCATATTTTTTGCAAAAAAAGGCTGAATTTCTAAAAAAGAATCGATGTCGCATACTCTCTTAATAATGTCTTTCATTGAATAAGGTTGGTTAGGATTATCGGGTATCATAAAATTAAGTTCTTCATCTGCCCGAAAAGGAGAGTCTTGAGATAAATAAAATGGCGGGGAATCTAAATTATTTTGGGGAATGTAGGTGAGTATTTTTTTTATAAAAAAAATGGTTTCGTATTCATCTGAACACATAAAGTCAGCAACACCACTTTTTGAATTATGAGTTTCGGCGCCTCCAAGAGACTCAAAGTCAATATTCTCACCCGTCACTGTTTTAATCACATCTGGTCCTGTAATAAACATATGCGATGTGTTCTGCGTCATAACAGTAAAATCTGTGATTGCAGGCGAATACACAGCACCACCAGCACAAGGCCCTAAAATAGCGCTAATTTGGGGCACAACACCACTTGCTAACGTATTTTTATAAAAAATATCGGCATACCCACCTAAACTTGCCACACCTTCTTGAATTCTGGCACCACCACTATCGTTCAAACCAATAATGGGAGCACCATTTTGAATAGCTAAATCCATAATTTTACATATTTTTTTAGCATGCATTTCTCCAAGAGAACCACCTAATATTGTAAAATCTTGCGCAAATAAATAAACAAGTCTTCCTGCAATTTGACCAAATCCTGTAACAACACCATCACCTAAAAACTTCTGCTTTTCCATATTAAAATGGTTACATTGATGAGTGACGAATGCATCAAGTTCGACAAATGTTCCAGCATCTAAAAGTTCAACAATTCTTTCTCTGGCGGTCATTTTTCCTTTTTCATGCTGAATTTCAATTTTTTTTGCACCGCCTCCTTCGATGGATTTTAGTTTTTCGGCGTTTAAAATTTTTAATGCTTTTTCTGTTGTGATGGCCATAGATTTATCCTTCAAGTATTTTCTTAATTTCCTTGATGACGTCTTCCACTGTTGTCCCGGGGGTAAAAATCGCCTTCACACCAATAGATTTTAAATAAGGAATATCTGACTTAGGGATTACACCCCCACCAAATACGGGGATATCCCCTCCTCCTTGGTTTTTTAAGGCTTCTATTAATTTAGGAAAAAGAGTATTATGGGCGCCAGAAAGCAGAGATAAACCAACAATATCAACATCTTCCTGAATTGCTGTTTGCGCAACATCATCTGTTGACTGCCGCACCCCTGTGTAAATCACTTCCATACCAGCATCACGCAAAGCTTTTGCAATATATTTTGCCCCACGATCGTGCCCATCGAGTCCACATTTTGCAATTAAGACCCTCGGAATTTTAGAAAATGAAACTCCACCAAGGACATGACCTCCTGAGTGGTCGTTTTCACTAGATAAAAAAAAATGAAGGGACCTTGCTAAAAAGCTGAAGCGTGTTTTCATTTATTAAAATCCCTGTTTTAAGATATCGATAGCTTGTTACATAGATTAAGTGTAATTACTGCTAAATATTTTGCAACATTTTGTAAACGATACTTGCATTGAGCCCCAATAACAGCTAAGTGTTTGCTGTTTTGATTGAGCACTGCCTGCAAAGGATATTAAAATATGTGGCAAAAGCACTCTTATAAATTGCATTCACTTGAATACAAAATTCGAGAGGCAAAAGGTATTTTAAACCAAATTAATGTAAGCCCTGTGCAACCTTATGTTATAGGGGTTTGTGGCGGCTCTGGGAGTGGAAAAACGACGTTTTGCAAACAACTTGTCAAACACCTGGGACAAGAGCATGTCCTTCACATAAGCCAGGACTACTATTATAAAGATTTGAGCCATCTTTCGTTTGACCAAAGAGAAAAAATTAATTTTGATCATCCGGATACCATTGAATTCCCTCTCCTTGTTTCTCACCTAGATGCCCTTGCCTTAGGCAAAAGCGTCACCATCCCTCTCTACGACTTTGCAAAGCATAGTAGACTCAACAATAATCAATTTGCTACCCCAAAACCAATTGTAATTCTTGAAGGAATTTTACTTTTTGCAGATACAGATATTGAAAAGAGAATTAATCATAAAGTTTTTATAGAAACTTCAGAAAAAGTTCGATTTGAAAGACGGCTTAAAAGAGATGTTCGGGAACGAGGCAGAACTCCAGAATCTGTCCATTCACAATTCAATTCAACGGTAAGTCCTATGCATAATGTTTATGTTGAACCCGGAAAATCGAAAGCAGATCAAATTATATCTGGAGAGCAGTCATTTGAACAAGTTATTGAAGATCTTTCACTAAAAATAATAAAAGAAGTATTATTTTTATAATATATTAAAAAATCACTATTGTTATTTTTTTATAACTTCGTTTCACGACAATTTTGTCTTCTGTCCTAATTTTTAAGTATGTTATTCTTGTCATGATTTTAACAAACATTTAAGAGTGATGATGATGGTGTAAATATAACTATAATCAGTATATTATACATCATTATTTTAATTATTAACTGTTAATTCAAATATTTGCTAATTTTATATTTAAAAAGTGGCTTTTGAGAAGGAGAAATAAGTGGAATACTTATTACGTAAAATATATTTAAATCCAAAATATTATTTAAAAAACTTAACCACTTTTCAACTTCATTATTTTTATGATTATTTTCAATATGAATCTTCTTCAATAATTGATAATACGGCTCCAGAATGTGTTTATGATAAACAAGTCGCTATTAAAATATCTAAACATATTCGCAAAGAGTTAAGAGCTAGAGTGGACTACAAACCTTGCTATAAACATATTCATTAATTTAAAATTTTGTTAAATATTTTTAATTTTAATAATTTTACTTTTTTCCTAATCATAAGATAATACCATAACCAAATTATAAACAAAATATTAATAATATGATGACTTATAAAAAAATTTATAATAAATACTAAATTAGTAGTCGCCATTATAAATTTTCTACAAAGTGGCAAAACCTTAACTTTTAATAAAAAGATTTCATATGAAAAATAAAAAATTTTTAACTACTCAAAAAATTTTGTTACTATTACTATTAATTATTGGTGCTGTATTTTTTTCGTTAAACTTTAAAAATATAAAACAATTATATTCTAAAAATGAATCAGCACCCCCAAAATTATTAATAAGTACAGATAAAGATACTTTAACCATAAATTTAGCAGAAGTGCCTCATATCCCTTGGGAATACGAAGATGCTCCGGTCCATGTTAGTGAAACATTTTCAGCCGCAGTCCATGGCAGCCTAACTCCAATTTTTGATATGAGCTACCATAAGATTACCAGTCAAACCACGCTCTTTAGCGAATATTACTGCGAAAAAATAACATGTGTCGCAAAAATAAAACAAGGCGTTTATTTTCATAATAAACGCGAAGTGAATGCCTATGACGTTGAGTTTTCATTAGTAAGACAAATTCTAGCAAAAGAGGATGCCACCTATTCTCATAAAATACTTAATAATATTTTAGGCCTAGAAACAGCAAAACAAAAAAAACCTGTAATGCAAACCATTGATGGCAACACATACCCGACTCAAACAGTTGAAGGGATACAGGTTAAAGACAAATACAATATTGTTTTTAAACTAAAAGAACCGAGTCACTTTTTCTTTGCTCGAATTTCTGATGGCAAGGTTCCGATAGTGCCAATTGAAGGTTTAGAAAACGATTATCTCACTTGGAAAAAATATCCAATTGGATTTGGAAAATATCAGGTTATTAATGCAGATTTTAAAAAGTCAGAATTTTATCTACAAAAATTTGATGACAAAGAAAAAATTCCTAAATTTGTCACTTTATTATTTAGCTCAGAAAATGTTGGCGATATTAAAATGCTTTTAGGAGGTCCTGGTAGAGGAGTCAATGAATACGATAACAAAGTTGTTTTTCCGAGTGTTTACTCAAATGCGGGATTACTTTATAACTACCAAACTGAACTTGGCAAAAATGACAACTTTAGAAAAGCTATCTCACTTGCCCTTGATCGCCAAAAAATTGCTGAAAAAGCACTATTTAATGAAATGATTCCAGAAGATCAAATGTTTACAAAAACATCTTGGCTAAAAAAATACCGTGCAGATATTCCAATTCAATCACAAAATGTCGAAGAGGCAAAAAAATTATTAAGCTTGGTTCCTGAAGATCTCTGGAAAGACAAAGTATTTCAAGTTCCAACATATTGGGAAGATGTCTCAGATATTAATTCTCTTGAATATATTAAAGAAATACAGCAACAATTAAAAGAAATTGGTATAGAAACAGAGTTTTTAAACACCGACATAAATTATGATAAATTTGCTGATAATGACAAAAATGTCTTCTTCTTTACAGGATTTGGATATCCGCATGAAGACCCACATAGAAATTTTGGGCATTTTAGCGAAGGTTCATTTTTTAAACACGAACATCCTGTTGATCCTGTTTATGAAAAACTGTTTTCTTTATCTTTAAAGCATGCTTCAGAAAACCCTGAATACACCAAACAACTTAGCCAATATTTTACAGAAAAAAATATCATGACAATTATTATGTTTCAACGTATGGTATTGTCATACGATTCTAGACGAGTACTAAGTTTAGGAAATCAAACAAATGGTATTCGCTTAGCAATATGGGAAATACAAATGCGCGATCATTTATTAAATATATAAAAAATGGAATGATTCCAAATCTTCCCAACTATTTTAAACATATAAACTTATTACTTAAACATCCTCTAATACTTATAAATTTGAGGATGTTTTGCTAAAATAGCCCATAAACTTGATGATGAAAAGCAACCTAAAAGGAAATAAAAAATAAAAAACAATTTATTTATAAGAAAAATTCATTTAGTATACTGGATAATATTATCAGTTTTAATATCTATTACAGTTTTAATTATTGATATTATTATTATAACTCTTCAATTAAAAGATTATTATTTATCAACTTACGGTTATACAGAATACCTAATGCAGAATAATAATTCTCTAGATGCCTATAGAAGATTAATCGAAGTGTCTTCTTCAATTAATCTTTATGAAAGTGCTGAAAAAAATAATTTTTTTGCTGCAGAAATTTGGGAATGTGACGATTGCACACTTACACAATATCCAATTTGGCAAACCAATGCATCATCAATTTCAGAAATAAAAAAAACCGTATTTTTAAAAAATTTTTTAAAAAATTTTAGCTCAGTTTTTATTTTTAACGACTGGTTGATTGTTGGCGTTTCTTTTCCTATATATTCTTATAAAATCATAAATGATCAAGTTTTTCAAAAAAAAACCTATACACTAATTTTCTATAAAAAGGCTCTTGACTTTAAAATATTTAATAATCATACAACTTTTTTTCAAGTTTTTACAATAATTATTATCTTAATATTTATATTTACGACATTTATTGTATTACCTCCAATTTCATTTTTAAAGTTAAAAATTGAAAAAAATACTGCAAAAAATATTGAATCAAAAACTCTAGAAAATATCAAAAATATGATAGAACATGAGCTAATAAATCAAGAAAACGTTTTAAAATACCCATTAGACCTAAAATCTTCGATTAATGCAGCAATTCATCATAATAACGTTGCACAAATAATTTTAAGAAAGGTAAGAATTGAAAACATCAACCCAATTGAAGTACTTGAAGAAGTTTGGAAAAACATTGGCAACACCAAGATTGTGTTAACAGGCTTTATAAATATAAATTATAAATTAAAATTTGATAGAAGTACCCTTTACATAGCTTTTAATACTATACTTAAAAATGCAGTACATGAATCTATCCATGCCACACAAATTCATGTGAAAATATCACAAAATTTATACCAAAAATTAAAAAATATTGTGATTATAGAAATTTCAAATAATGGTCATATCATCCCAAAAATAATTAGAAATAAGATTTTTTCTGGATTTTCAAACAAACGAGATGGACATGGAATTGGTTTAAAAAATTTAAAACAAATTTTAAAAAAAACAGGAAGTAACCTAAAATTAAATAAAAAAGATAAAACATGTTTTTCATTTGCAGTTAAAACAGCAGATGAAGTTTTTAAAATTTCACAAGAATTCACTTTTATAAATTCTGAAAAAGACTGTATTATTGAAACTCCTATTTCTTTAGATAACAATAAACCACTAGTAGTTATAATTGAGGATAATGAACTTATTTGGAATGGCTGGAAAACAAAAATGCACGATGCAAATATTTTATTTTTTAGAAATCCAGATGAATTTTTTTTCTACTTGGACGAAGAAAAAATTCATGAAAGAACTATCCTTTCTAGTATTAAAGCAATAATTAGTGACTTTGATTTTGGTAACGGTATTAATTTTATTAATTCTAATTTAATTGGAGGAATAGAAAATGAGGAAGAAAATTTTAATGGTTATTTTATTTTATGCACAGGATTTAATGAAAAAATTAAAAAAGAAATACCAAACTGGATGCTTGAAAAAATAGACCTTTTCTTTCAAAAAAGACCACTAGAGTATCAAGAGATAAAAACTATGATTAAACAAAGTAAATCTACTAAAAATTATCAATTAAATTTTTAGTTCTATTAAAATTCTCATCTGTAAAACATTTTTTATAAATCATTTGTCTAGCAACAAATGAAAATCCATGAATTGGTATTTTCATTTTTCTTATTAATACCAGCAATCTAACCAGCTCTCTTCTAGATTCAACAGATAATTCTTTATCAATTAAATTAATTTCTTTCAAAAATGCTGAAGCAGAATTATCTAAATTTAAATCTTGTTGATGTAAATTAAAAAAGAGGAAAATTATTTCTGGATAAGTCATATTAAAAAAACATCCCAACCGATTAACAACATTATAGTCATCTAAAATTTTAATAGGATTTTCATAGATGCGATGTAATGTTTTTAAACTTATCCCTAATATATTTGCCATTTTATCTCTAATTTCAACAGGAAATGAAAGAAAATATTCTAAATGCTGACTGTCTTCTTTTAAATGTTTAATTTTGACTTGACAATCACTGTCAGTTGATAAAATTAAAAGCATTTTATTCATTTTATGGGCAATATTATTTGCAACAAAAACTTCCATTTTAAATCACTTTATTTTATTTTAGAACTATTAGGGAGGTAACTATCATTATTTTGACAAGAACCTTCTAATATAACTTTGTTAATTTTTAAATCGACTCCGTAAACAAACGATCTACTACAAAAAATACTGAGTGTATTATTATTTTCAAAAGCAAAATTTTGATTATAAGTAATTATTCTTTCATTTCCAACAGATTTTTCAATATCTGGTATACCAAATTTGGGATGTCGCAAAACTTCAGATATGGGCAATCCTACCCATGCTAATAAATTTTCGCCTTTTTCAAAATTACGAACCGATCCACAACCATAAGTAAACAAACATATTAAAGATAAAATTATTGAAATTTTCATATAAATCCCTAAAAAAATACTCTTTTGTAATTTACCAAAAATCACTTTTTGTATGATGAAAATAATATTCATCAATTCTTCTTTTTGTAGCATGAGAAATATCATTTGGTAAATCATTAATATTAAACCACTTCAAATCTTTAACTTCGGAGCATTTACTTAAAACAAGTTCATAATTTTTAATTACATACAAAATAACAATGTCATCGACACGATGAATTTGATGAAAATAATTATCAAATACAATAGGTTGTTCTTTAACTAACACACCAACTTCTTCAAAAACCTCTCTAATAATAGCCTGCCTTGGGGATTCTCCTTTATCAACAGCTCCTCCAGGAAAATGCCATCCAGGATAATATGTGTGTTTAATTAATAATACCTGATCATTATTAACAATTATTGCACGTACACCAAACGTTCTAATATTAAAAAATAATTGATATATCTTTTTAATATAATTAAAAACAAAAAAAAATAAATTCTTCATTTCAAAAAATTCTCATTTCAATCCTGTTAAGAATTAATTTTAATATTTTTATATCTAAATAACAACAAAGCATAAGCAATTAAAGGAACAACAATTGCCAAGAAAAAACCCTTTGCACCGAAAAAATGCATCCCAACTCCAACCACAGGTGGGCCAACTAAAGATCCAAAGCCAAACATTGCAACAACAGCAGAATTTGCGCCAGCAAGACTTTTACCTCTAAATTGTTTTCCAGCTATTATTAAAGCAAGTGTATAAAAGCCAGAAATACAAGCCCCCCAAAAAAATAAAATTCCGTACAAAAAATACGAATCTTGAATTAATAATTTAATACCTATAGCACCAAAAACACCTACAATTAAACATAAAATTAATGCTCTTTGTTCTCCAAATTTATCCGAAATAGCACCAATAAAATATTGTAAACAAGCTTGACCTAATCCTACAAAAATTAATAAAGAAACTGAAATTTTTTCTGTTAAACCGTTATTTACTGCAAATATTGGCAAAAGATTAAATGCACTTGTTTCTAAATAGCCGTATACAAATGCTGCTCCCATTGCAACAGGAGAAGTAAGAATGATTGGTAAAAAAGGAGTCTCTTCTTCTTTTTTAACATTAGGAATTTTTTCTTTGGCTAATAACAGAGGAAAAAATACAAACAATAGAACTATAGTAAATATAACAAATGGATAAATTCCTTGAGTGCCAGTGACTGTAAGTATACCAGATCCAATAAAATAACCAATACTTAAAAATGAAGAAAAAACACCCATGATTTTTCCACGATTTTTATTACTTGCAAGCTCTGCAATCCAGGTTTCACTTGCTACAAATATACTATCTAAGCAAGCACCAAAAATAAATCTTAATATAAACCATATAATAAGACTCTGAAAAAAATAAAATCCCCAAAAAGAACCAATTGCAACAATTGCAGAGCAAAGAATTAAAAATTTAATACCAAATCGTTCCATTGATTTTACAAATAACGGTGCCATAAGCATGGCTGCTAATGCCGGCATAGCGGTATTTAATCCAATAATATACGAAGAGTATCCTAATTTTTGCATTATAAACGCTAATAAAGGTAAAGATAATCCAAAACCAATTCCTGTTATTGCAACGCAAAGCAAAGCCAAAATAATACTTTTATAGTTATTATTAATTTTTTTTATATTTTTCAAAACTTAACTCATTTCTTTAATTTAACAAACACTAATGATAATAATGTTTATCATTTATTAAATCGAAGATAACGCTATTTTAAAATTTATTTTAAGTCAATTTAATATAAATTTTTAAAAAAAATTTTATTATAATTAATTTTTAAAATTATTTTGGCTATTTTCTGGTAATATCTTTTGCGAATTTGGAGCAGAAGACAAATTATCCTGAGTTCCGTTAGGTTGTACTTTGGCAGCTGGTGATCTTATTGTCTGATCCTGAGCAGAAGCAGAAGGACTAAATTCTTTAGAAAAAATAGGCTGAGCATTGTCTGTCGGTTGGTTAATAAGTTTACCAGTTTCTTTTGAATAAACACCACTAGGAATAGGCGAGTCTTTAATTTGCGCTTTAGGAAATTTAGGCAATTCACTTGGCATTAAAGGGTGGAAGCTTTGCTCCGTACCTACTTCATACTGAGGAGCTTCAATATAAATATTACCATTGTTATCTATATGAATATTGACATTTTCTAATTCTTGGTTTCTTACCGAAGTGATATTGACCCCATTTAAATAAATAATACGCCCTGCCATAATTGTAGAATCATACGGAAATTTTTTAGGTGTTGCGGGAATAGGAGTGACACTAGAGCCAACAGGTCTTTGAATATTGATATTCGGTGAAACCATGAGCTCTACATTTTTTGCCGGCAATGGTATTGGAGCATTTCCTAATCTTTGCAGTCCGTTTCCTTGTAAGGGCTGAGTTTGTACTTGAATTTCAGGATTCGACTCTTGAGCAAAAATAAAAAAATGCGGCACTATAAAAATACCAAAATATACAGATTTTAAACAATTAGAGTAATACATAAAGTTTGCACCTATTAATTATTACTTTATTATAATTAAAATTTAACTAAGTCTAACTGTAAATTTTGCAGTATTGAACCCACTACTGGAGCAAAAAGGTAACCACTTTTGTGCGCCCCTGCACAAACAAAAATATTTAAATTTTGATCATTTGAATAAATTTTTTCCACCACCAATTCTTCATGACCATACCCTACTCTATAACCTTGCATTTTATTTATTATTGAATCATTCTTTAACACAGGAGAATTTGAGATTGATACTTTTGATAAATTTAAAATTTCTTCATTTTTATTTTTTAAAAATTCTTCATCAACAAAATTAATATCATTAATTTTTATACTTGAAGAAGATAAATAATGACAATTAGAATTTCCACTAAAAGTAACTTTATTCTTTAAATTTTCTGAAACAATCTCTTGAAGAACAAAATCGTTATTAAAATTTTCAAAAATATTTTGTCCAAAAAAGGTAGTGCCAAAAGTTAATCTTTCTTTCTGCTGCATTTTTTTTGGTAATTGAAATCCTAAGTTTGTTAAAAGAGATTTTGTCCAAGCTCCAGTACAAAAAATTATAGTATTTTTTGTACCATGAGTAAGTATTTTATTAATAGTTGAATAATCAAACTTATCTTTAATAAAATTAACTCCTCGTAAAATTAACACTTTATTTAAAATATTTAATAATAATTTGGCATTTACCCAAGATTCGTCTTTATATTGGATTTTATTTTCACCTAACTTGATTATTGATAATTCAGTAATATTTCTTTTAATAAGTTCTTCTGTATTTTGCATTACTCTATTAAAATGTTTGTCGCGGTTTTCAACCGTTGTAAAATAATCTATCCCATATCCACATTTATATACATCTTCTAACTGTATTTTTAGATTTATTTCTTTAATTAAAGATTCTATCCAATTTGAATAAATTTTTTTGCTATTAATTTTATATTGAAAATGCTTATCTCTACCGTATAGCTGACCTTTAGTTGCAAGGTTTGCAGCAGCAGCTTTTGAGCCCGAATATTGATGATCTTCAGATATGATTTGAATATTTTTAAAAGAATTATTTTTAGATAAAAATTCTGCCACTGATAATCCTATTATCCCAGAACCAACAACTGTAATACTTGACATAAAAACTTAGCCATCCTCTGCTATAAGTTATTAATTATCTTTATTTGATTATTAATTTCCAAAATTGTTTTTAAATCCTGGATTATTTTCAAGCACTGCTTTTTTTGAAAGCAACCAATCATAAATATTTTTAGGTATTACTTTAATATTATTATTAGAAAAATCAATTATTTGTAGTTCTGTTAATGAGGTTAAAAATTCAGGTATTTCTTCAATTTTGTTATTGTTTAAATTTAAAGTGTGAAGATTTCTTAAAGATTTTATTTGACTTGGAACTTTATTTAAATAATTATTAGCAATTGAAAGACTTTTTAAATTTACTAATTCTTGAAAACTAGAAGGCAAATCTGTTAAACTATTTTTGTCTAAACCAATCATGATTAAATTTTTAAGTGTACCAATCGACTCAGGAAGTTGACTTATTTTGTTATCATTCAGTAACAATTCATTAAGATTACTTAAATTTTCAATTGAATCAGGAATAGTTTCAATTAAATTACTATCCAATACCAATGCACTAAGATAAGTAAAGTCAGTAATTGGCGAAATATCTTTAATTTGTGAATCAATCAAATAAAGTCGACTAATATTTTGATTATTTTCGGTTATTAATTGCGCAGTTTTTTTGGCCTCACTACTAGAATCAGTGTCACTTTTCCATCTAGAAAATGAATAATTAAATATTAAAGTAAAACTATTATTTGAAATACTACCTTGATCAGTATTTAAAGAAACATGAAAAGTACATGATGTCGCTGTTTTTAGTTGACCAAAAGAATTTGGAAAAATAATATTATTATTTGAGATAGTAAACTCTAAATTTTTACAAAAACTATTTTTTTCATTCTTATCAGGAACAATTACTAATTTATCAAAATCAGAAATTTCTGGACTTAATTTAAAAGGAATGACTGTAAATTTTTGAAGCCCAGAAGTGCTTTCATCAAACACAACAGGGGTCTTCACTGAATTAATATATGTACCATTTTCTCCAATTATATACACAACAGGAGAAAAATAAGTTGAATCCCCATTGGGAAAAATTGGCTTAAAAGACATGGAGTCTATATTAATTTGTAAATCTTCTTGATTACTACAAGACAGGATAGCAAATAAACAAACAAAAGCCCCAAAAAAATCTTTTAATTTAAAATTGTTACATAAAAAACTCATACAAACCTCTTCAAATTTTACCATAATTAATATCAATAAATTAAGGTAAATCCGGATATATCATCAATAAATATTTTTTAAAACAATTTAATTTATTTAGTAAAAAATAATTCTATTTTTTGTTTAATTTAATGAATAATTAATAATTAATTATATATTTTTATAATTAATTATTAATTATTATTATTTTTGCTGATTTATTGAGTATTTTCCAAGGCTTTTAAGGTACATGTAAGCGCTTTTTACTTGATAATCGTCTTTAATTGAAGCTGGCCAAGTACTTGTTTCGGCCTCCAGCTCATTATGCTGGTTCTGTAAAGCAACCGTTTCTTGATCTTTTGCTTCAATATGCCTATCGAGATCAACCTCTCTTCGTGGATGTTTACTATTAGGACCATCCTGAAGTTGCGACACTTTTCCTAGGACATTTTGAGAAATCAATGGGATATCAGGCGTTATCCCCTTTGCCTGGATACTCCTTCCTTTAGGGGTATAGTACCTGGCAATGGTCATCTTTAGCGCACCTCCATTTGGTAAAGGAATAATGTTCTGAACACTGCCCTTACCAAAAGTCTGTGTTCCCATGATAATTGCTCTTTCCCTATCTTGGAGAGCTCCTGCAACAATTTCGCTGGCACTTGCGGTTCCTTCGTTTACCAAAACAATCATTGGAAAATTAGATAATGTATTTCTTTTTATTGCATATTCAACATCTTCTGGTTTGTTTATATCTCTACCAATTGTAGAAACAATAATTCCAGAATCAATAAATAAATTTGTTACCTTTACGGCTTGATCTAGTAAACCACCAGGATTATTTCTTAAATCAAGAATTAATCCTTTAATATTTCCATTGTTTTTAATCTCAAAATTTTTAATAAATTTACCTAACTGTTCTGCCGCATCTTCTTGAAAAATTGTTAACTTTGTATAAGCATAGCCTTTTGAAATTGGAATGATTGATGCACTACTACTTTTAATAATTTCTCTAACAACAGATACTTTTTTCATTTGCGCAGTTTTATTATTTTTATCAGGAGTAAAATATACCAGTTCAATTTCTGACCCCACAGGTCCTCGCATTTTTCCTAAAACTTCTTCAATAGTTTTTGAGTTTACAATTATATTTTCAACAGAATAAAGAATATCTCCAGATTTAATTCCAATTCTTTGTGCAGGAGAATTTTCCATAACCTCAACAATTTCTAGCTTTCCTCCTGCGGGATTAATAACAACTCCAATACCTCCAAATTTTCCACTTGTATCTGTAGAAAAGTCTAAAAATTGTTTTTGCGTTAAATACATTGTATGCGGATCTAAATCAGCGGTCATGCCTTTTAATGCTTTTTCAATTAACGTATCAGAATTAACAATATTTGGATCTACATAATTTGCTTCTAATAAGTTTAAAACTTTAGAAAAAGATTCTAATGCTTGATATTTTTTACTTTCTGCATCATTTTTTTGTTTGGCAGATTTTGCATTTGATAAATCTGGAGGCGTTACGTTACTTGAATAATTCTTTGCATACAAAAAAACCGGTTTACAAAATAAAAAAAATACAATAAATATTTTAACATTTAGCATTGTTGTATCCAAATTAAATATTATAAAAATTTACTTTAATAATTTTAATATACTTAAACTATAAGATAAATGAGCATCTTTTTAACAACTAATTTTTGACTTTTTTAATATGAAAATTTTTGGTATTAAAAGTTACTACAATTAAGACAATTAGGCGGGTGAACCTTCTGTTGCGCCACCTTTTCTATTAGGATAGCTTTTGCGCCCAGAAATCATAGATTTCATAAATTCTCTATTTAAGCGTGCAATATTTTCAAGAGAAATATCTTTAGGACAAGCTCCTGCACAACTTCCCATATTTGTACAACCACCAAAATCTTCAGAGTCCATTTGATATACCATTTTTGCAACACGCTCTGAACGTTCTGCCTGACCCTGAGGCAATAATGACAACTGCGAAACTTTTGCAGAAACAAAAAGCATTGCCGCCCCGTTACGACAAGCCGCTACACATGCGCCACAACCAATACACGTTGCTGCATCAAATGCGAGATCTGCATTTTCTTTGGCAACCGGAATTGCGTTGCCATCAGGTGCGCTACCAGTATTGACAGATATAAAACCACCAGCCTGAATAATTCTGTCAAAAGAGCTCCTATCAACAACAAGATCTTTAATAACAGGAAATGCTTTTGCCCTAAAAGGCTCAATCACAATTGTTTGTCCATCATGATAATGGCGCATATGCAACTGACATGCTGTTGTTGATTTTTGTGAACCATGAGGGTTGCCATCAATAACCATAGAACAAGAACCGCAAATTCCTTCTCTACAGTCATGCTCAAAAGCTACAGGCTCTTCACCTTTTAAAATTAATTTTTGGTTTAAAATATCTAACATCTCTAAAAATGACATATCAGGATTTACGTTTTCAAGGTCGTAATCAACCAACTTTCCAGTCTCATGAGGACTTTTTTGTCGCCATACCTTGAGATGTAAAGTCATAGTTTTGCTGTGCGCTTGTTTACTTTCCATAAGGCTTTTATCCTTTTTTATCACTTATAACTACGTTGCGTTGGGTGACAGTATTCAAATTTTAACTCTTCGACATGTCGTTCTGGTTTTTTATCGTTGCCTTTAAATTCCCAGGCAGCAACATGTGCAAATTTTTCATCATCACGTTTTGCTTCATTATCTGGTGTTTGATGTTCTTCGCGAAAATGCCCGCCGCACGATTCTTCTCGCGCAAGCGCATCCAAACACATCACTTCACCCAGCTCTATAAAATCAGCAATACGTCCAGCTTTTTCAAGTTCTTGATTAAGCTGAACGCCACTTCCAGGAACAGAAATATTTTGCCAAAATTCTTCTTTAATTTTTGGAATTTCTTTAAGTGCTTTTTCAAGCCCTTGTTTATTTCTTGCCATACCACAATAATCCCAAATAACATGACCAAGCTGTCTATGAAATTGATCTGCAGTTTTGTTACCTTTAACATTTATAATTTTATTAATGCGTGTTTGCGCACTGTTCATCGCTTCTTTAAACTCGGCGTGCTCTGTTGTGACTTTTTGAAGCGTTGTACCACCAATATAATTTGTAAGAGTTGTTGGAATAATAAAGTATCCATCTGCCAAGCCTTGCATTAAAGCAGAGGCACCTAAACGATTCGCTCCATGATCCGAAAAGTTTGCCTCTCCTAACACATGCAACCCTGGAATACTTGATTGCAAATTGTAATCAACCCAAAGTCCACCCATTGTATAATGAACTGCAGGGTAAATTCTCATAGGGGTTTTATATGGATTTTCTCCAGTAATTTTTTCATACATTTGAAATAAGTTGCCGTACTTTTCTCTTATTTTGTCTTCGCCCAATCGTTTGATTGAATCTTGAAAATCTAAAAACACCGCAAGTTTAGATGGTCCTACACCATGGCCATGATCACATTCAATTTTTGCTGCACGCGATGCCACATCTCGAGGAACCAAATTACCAAAACTTGGATAACGGCGCTCTAAATAATAATCTCTTTCACTCTCAGGAATTTGTGATGGTAAGCGGATATCTCCTTTATTTTTTGGAACCCAGCACCGTCCATCATTTCTTAATGATTCAGACATTAATGTTAATTTAGATTGATGCTCACCTGACACAGGAATGCATGTGGGGTGAATTTGCGTGTAGCAAGGGTTCGCAAATAATGCGCCTTTTTTATACGCTCTCCAAATTGCAGAGGTATTTGATGCTTTTGCATTTGTTGACAAATAAAATACATTGCCATAGCCACCGGTTGCCAGCACCACAGCATCTGCATGATGCGCCTCTAGTTCACCAGTAATTAAATTACGAACAATAATACCTCGCGCATGACCATCAATCACAACGAGTTCAAGCATTTCACGCCGCGGATACATTTCTACATTTCCATCTGAAACTTGACGCATCATGGCTTGGTAAGCACCAATTAATAACTGTTGTCCAGTTTGTCCTCTGGCATAAAATGTACGAGAAACCTGAGTTCCCCCAAAAGAACGCGTATCAAGAAGTCCACCGTACTCTCTTGCAAACGGAACACCTAAAGCAACACAGTGATCAATAATACGTACAGATGTTTCTGCTAAACGATAAACATTTGATTCACGTGCACGATAATCGCCACCTTTTATCGTTTCATAAAATAAACGATAAATGGAATCACCGTCATTTTTATAATTTTTGGCAGCATTGATTCCACCTTGTGCTGCAATTGAGTGCGCTCTACGAGGAGAATCATGAATAAAAAAGCTTTTTACGTGATACCCCATTTCTCCTAATGACGCTGCAGCAGAAGCTCCTGCTAAACCAGTACCAACTATAATAATAGAGTGCTTTCTTCGATTTGCTGGGTTAACAAGTTTTGAAGAAAACCGATGAGTGGTCCACCTATTTTCAATTGGCCCAGAAGGGCTTTTGGAGTCAAAATTGTATGTCATATTTGGTTACCTTGCAAAAAATACATAAAGTGGTTGAGAAAAGAAGCCTGCTGCAACAATTATCGCATAGGTATAGCCAAAATACTTAAAAAATTTATTATAACGAGGATGACTAATACCAAGGGTTTGAAAGATAGATTGAACGCCATGAAATAAATGCATGCCGATCAAAATCATGACAAAACAGTAGCCAGCAACATAAATAGGATCGTGAAATTTTTCGACTATGAGTTTAAAAATATCTCTCATTTCGGTTCCATCATATGTAACAGAATATTTTGGTCCCCATTTAAATGTGATCAAATGCCAAATAATAAATGCAAGCGTGATTGATCCCGTATAAATCATCGATCGCGAAGTGATCGATGCAGATTTTTCTTTAACAGGAGAAACAGAATAAAATTTAGGTTTAGCGATAGAATTGCGCACAGCTAAAGTAAAACCAGTAAAAATATGGTATACAAGCACAAATATTAAAAACGCTTCAATCAAATATATTGCAGGGTTAGAAATTAAAGCATGACTATACTTATTATAGGCTTCTGCACCAACAAAAATAAGCATGTTACCGATCATATGCGCCATCACAAATAAAGACCAAATTATAGCAGTCAATGCCATAAAATATTTTTTACCGATGGTGCTTGTTAAAAAACCAGAATTTGCTGACATAGAGCAATTCTCCTAAAAAAACTAATTTGCAAGAAAAAATTTATCAACGAAGTTGAAATCAAACACTCCTCATATGAAACACAATAGGATAATACTCGATTATTAAAAATTGCAAGCTCTAAAGCTAACCACTAACTTTTCTATACTTTAAACATTTTTTACTTTTATACTTCTAATTTTAAAATATTCTATTTGTGTCTATTAATGCAATAAATAATTAACTTAGGAAAAATTTTCACAATAAAAATTTTTACACTGAGTTAGCTGCACTCAAAAATAAAGGTAATTATTTGTTTTTATTTATCTAAAAAAATTTTAAGAAAAAAATTGAATTCTTGTTGCACCGAATTTAATGATAACGATTTTCAATATTAAAATTTTTAATTATACTTTAAAAAAAATTTATGAAATGCTAAAACAGCTTCTGGCGAAATAGCATCGGGTCTTGTTTCTTCTGTTACTTGAAATGAATTTGCCAAATGCCAAAATTCTGCAGTTTTTCCGGGATACTTATTTTCTAAATTTGTTAATATTTGCAACAAAGCTCGCCTTAACATTTTTCTACGTGCACTAAATAATGTTGCTGTTAGTATACCAAAAGCATGATCTTCTTTTTCAGATTGAAAAGAAAAAGGCTTAGGAGTTAATTGAACTATTGCAGAATTAACTTTGGGTTTAGGAATAAAACAGTGAGCTGGTACTTTAAAAAGTTTTTTAACTTCAAAAAAAAGCTGCATTCTTATTGTCAATCTTCCATAGGCTTTTGACGCCGGTTTCGCAATTAACCTATCTGCAACTTCTTCTTGAAGCATAAAAATTCCATGACTATAATGTTTTGCATGTGTCGAAAACCAAAATAAAATTTCGCTTGAAATATAATACGGTAAATTACCAATGCAAATACATTCAGAGTTTTCATTTAAATTAGTGTCCATTTTTGGCGTCCACTTTAAAACATCTGTTTGAATAACTTCAAAGACATTTGGATAATTTAATTCTAGTGTCTCTTTTAATCCCTGAACGGCTCTTTGATCTTTTTCTAATCCTAAAACAGAAATCTGTTTTTGCAGAAGCGCTTGTGTTAAAGCACCCGACCCTGGGCCAATTTCATGGACATATTTTTTTTGATTCGATTTAAAAAGAGAAAAAATTGAGTTTGCAATATTTTCTATAATATCTTTATCATTAAGAAAGTTTTGGCCTAATGTTTTTTTTGCATGAAGATGGAATGCTTGATTTTTGGGACTGTTATTAATTTTTCTTTTCATATTTTACCTATTTAAACACAATAAATAACCCAGCTACTTAAAGCTATTTGCTTTAAGTCATAGATTGTGTCAAGTAAAATACAAAATTATCAAGCTTAAATCTAAAATAACCTTTAAAGTTAACTTTAGAAAGCCTGTTTAAAAAACAAAAAAGCGCTGAAATCAGCGCTTTTTTGAATCTTTTTGTGCTACAGGAGCTTCTGATTGCTTTTGTTGCGGAGCTGCTGCTGTAGATTTGCTTTTATCTTGTTTCTTCTTTTTTTTGTTATCTTTACTTGGCATTATTTCCTCCTTATTTTTATATCGTTACTTTATTATGATAGGTGACAAAAAAAATTATTGCAATGCAAGTGGCAACTTTTTAATAAATATTTTTGTAAGGATGCCAATCTAAGATATACTGCTTTATAATATTTATAGTTTTAAAACATATTAACTTATAAAAAAATTAGAAGGTCAGCCGTTCGGCACCAACCTTCTGGGTCATTCTTCTGAGGAAGAAAAGTGGAATGATAAATATGTGAGGACAATGCTATGGCGAGAGGTCAAAGGAAGGTATTTATTGGGTTGGTAAAGAAGCTCAATAGTCCGAACACGTTTGTTTCATGGCTTCTGTCAAGGTTATAAACTCAACTTATTTTAAATTGCAAGCTTTCAAGAGAGGTATCTCAAAAAAAAGCATACCAATCCTTTTTTTTGATCATCCAAAAAAATATAAGAATATTTGATATTTTGCTTTTACAGCCCCTCCAATTTATATGCTAATTTAATTTTTTTTATAAAATTCAACGATTTAAAATTTATTTTCACTTGAAAAACAAAATTCAACTTTGCTCTAAATTTAAGCTAAGACACTTATTTTTATTGTATTTTAATCATTTAATTAATATCTTTTAATATATTTCAATTTTAATATTTATTTTTAAAGATATTCCACCAATTAATTTAAAATAATTTCGGAGTAAAACAGGTGTTATCAAATCAATTATATTCCATAACGTTTTCTAACTTTTTTTATATTTTCCAATTTTCCACGAACAGTACAAACCAATCCACTATTGTCATACTGTTCATGAATCACCCTAAGGGTTTCTCGAATATGACCAATAACACCCTGAATCGAATAAGGAATAAATAGCTTTTCATCCACCATATCCCTCTCAAAAAATTCAATCAAAAACTCTCGTAGTTTTTTTATATCAGCATCGATATGCGCAGAAAGAAAGAGAGCAGTAGGGTACTCTTGCTTTAAACTTATTCTTTTTTCTTCTGTTATCAAATCAACTTTATTAAAAACAATTTGGTTAGGGTAATCTTGAGTGACTCCAATACTTGTTAAAGTTGATTGAGTCACCAATAAATGATTTCTCCAATTTTCATCAGAGGCATCTATCACAAACAATAATAGCGAAGCATTTAACGCTTCTTCTAGCGTAGAATGAAATGATACTACCAAATCATGCGGTAATTTTCTAATAAACCCAACAGTATCTGTTATCAAAATTTGCGGACGTGTTTCTGGATATAATGCACGAACAGTTGTGTCTAATGTTGCAAACAACTTATCAGCAACCAGGTTTTCAGCGCCAGTTAAAGAACGCATCAATGATGATTTGCCTGCATTGGTATAGCCAACTAGCGCAACGCACTCCACTTCATTTCGTTTTTTTCTTTTAATTCCTTGTTCTTTTTGAATCAGTGCAATCTCTTTTTTTAATTCTGCAATGCGATCTCGAATACGTCTTTTATCAAGCTCAATATTGCTTTCACCAGACCCTCTCCCGACGCCTTGTCTTTCATTATTGCCGCTTTCTCTAATGCGAGGTGCCAAATATTTTAAACGAGCAATTTCAACTTGAAGTCGCGCTTCTCGCGTTTTGGCATGCTTACTAAATATTGCAACAATAACTCCTGTACGATCGTACACTTCAACGTTAAATGCAGTTTTTAAATTTACAATTTGCGAAGGAGTGAGTTCACAGTCAACAATGACTGCATCAATTTTAGAAGAATCTGTTTTATCATCATCTTCTAGCTCTTCGTCTTGTGCTTCATTATTTTGCTGAGACGTTGGATCATCTTTATTTTGTTTCATTTTTTTAGTTCGTGATTTTATGACACCAGAACCATTTGTCATTTTAGCAATTTCTTGGAGTTTGCCATCTCCTAGCGGAATAGCACCAAAAAGAGATTGGCGTCTTTGAAATGTTGTTCCTGCAACCTGATAACCCAAAGTTTTAACTAGTTTAGATAACTCTTGTAATGATTCTTGATTTTCTAAATCACTCACATCTGGGGTTGGCACACCAACAAGTAATGCCCTAAGAGGCTTGCTTTGATTAATTTCAATTAACATAAAAACCTTTGATAGTTAAATTTTGAGACAACATAAGAGATACCAATCCTTTATCAGATCTCAAGATTAACAACTTTATCACGGTTTTAAATTTATTAAAAATTTTACAATAAAGTGGGAGTAGAAATCGGTGGAGCCCATATCCGGGCTTGAACCGGAGACCTCTTCCTTACCAAGGAAGTGCTCTACCGCTGAGCTACATGGGCACAAACATTTTTAGGTGAAAGTTGATTGTAGCTTTCAGCTTAATTGAGCAACAAACAGCTAAAATAGCATTTAACATAAAAAAATGGAGCGGGTGAAGGGGCACGATCCCTCAACATTCAGCTTGGAAGGCTGACGCTCTAGCCAATTGAGCTACACCCGCGCAATCTAGGCAATCTTATAACATGGTGGGGAGGGGCAGATTCGAACTGCCGAAGTCGTAAGACAGCGGATTTACAGTCCGCCCCATTTAGCCACTCTGGAACCTCCCCGAAAGTATGGAGCTGGCTAAGGGAATTGAACCCCCAACCGCCTGATTACAAATCAGGTGCTCTACCAATTGAGCTAAGCCAGCCTACGTCTCGGTGAAGATGTGGATAATGTATTAAAGCCAAAGTTGTCAAGCAATCTTATCAAAAAAAATTTTTCCGTTCGTCAGAGTGTTTCAAATTAAATTTAACTAAATAAAATTATAAGGAATTTTTTACAGTCACTCAATTTGACTATTTCAACTTCTCAATATTGAGATAAAATTACTTAAGAATAAAAAACTTAAGGAGAAAACAGATGCTCCTCTTTTGTCTGATCAAAAGAATATTTACCATAAAAAAATGGATATTAATTTTGTCAATAATGGCAAATTTTAAAACTATTGCACAACAAAATGTTTACACGAGCGAAGACGAAATGCGCGAAATATTTTCTTCTGGAGGATATGGAGCCTTATTTGGGGCAACAATGGGAATTGCCATTTTACCATTTTTAACAGGTTCGTTTATTGAAAATATCAGAATTACTGCCGGAGGCGCCTCTATTGGCTTTATGCTCGGTAGCGCTTATGGACTTTATAATATTTCTAAAATGCAAAACAATTCTTACTTTAACTACATGCCAGATAGTGATGAACATTATTACTATAGTATGCCTCCATTTGTTCCTAGCCAAGGTTATAATCAAAACAAAAAAGAGACAGAAAAAAGCATCGCCAAAAAAAGACCACTACCAAAAGCGGGAGCCCTTATTGTAGGAAATGGCAGTGAAATTGGCCTAGCTTTTCCAACGTTTTGGGTAGGAAAAAATCAAATTGGTTTAGTTGTTACATCTTTAAAGTTTTAACCAGCCAAAAAATCTTTTTTCAATAAAAAAAACACACTCCAGAAAAAAGCATTTATTTTTTGCATCAGAATGATAATGCTGCCATAAATACATTGAGATTGACTTTCTTCTTTAGTCTAAAATTTCTTACCGTAAAATTTTAGACTAAAGAAGAAAGTTCAAATAATACAAGCACAAGTCAATAAAGAGGCACGTATGAACGTACACTATTTTAGTCCTGGCCCAGCTCGTTTACCAAATACAGTTCGTAATCAAATTCATGAAGAACTGCTAGATACTTTTGGTATTGACGTAAGTATTATGGAAATTTCGCATCGTTCAAAATATTTCGAAAAATTAAATGAAGAAACACATGCTATTGCTAAAAAAGTTTTTCAAGTTCCTAATACTCATTCTATTTTGTTTACATGCTGTGGAGCACAACAGCATTTTTCTCTAATTCCACAACACCTTTCTATTGCGGGTGATGAAATTGCTTATACCGACACAGGTGTATGGTCTCATTTAGCGTGCGAAGAGGTTTATGCTTTACCGAGAACTGTACACTTAGTGTATGATGGAAGAAAATACGATTACAAATCTTTAGGCAATCCAAAAGAGTGGCAAATACCAAAAAACTCAAAGTACGTCCATATCACAGTTAACAACACAGTTTACGGAACAGAATACGCAACAATTCCTACATTTGAAAATATTCCGTTAGTGCTCGACATGACAAGCTCATTAGCGGCACGTACCGACATTCCTTGGGAACAAACAGGCATTATTTATGCAAGTGCACAAAAAAACTTTGGCATTGCAGGAGTTTCTGTTATTATTATACGCAACGATTTACTTGAAAAAAGCCCTCTTATTACAAAACAAAATTATGTTGCCAAAGCTTTATCATACCACGCAATACACGACGCCAAAAGCGCATTAAATACACCTCCAGTATTTTCAATATATGCAATGAATCGTATGTTAAAATGGATTGATCAAGTGGGCGGAACAAATACTATGGAAAAATGGGCACTTGAAAAAGCAAAAAGAGTTTACACAGAAATTGATTCTGGCTTATACATTGGCAGAGTTGAACATCAATATCGCTCTCGCCATAATTTTGTTTTTAAACTACCAACAGAAAAACAAGATGAACACTTTATTGCAGAGGCAGCAAAAGAAAATCTTCTTGAAATAAAAGGATATCGCTCTGTTGGTGGTGTAAGAGCCTCTATGTATAATGGCGTCAGCCTCGAATCAGCTTGTGTATTTGCTGAATTTATGCAGCATTATCGTAAAAAATTTGGATAAATATAATTAAACATCATCACGGCCTGCAATAAAATTTTCTGCTGCTTGAGTTGTTGGATTTGTAAAAAACTGTGCTGTTTGCGTGTATTCAACAGCAGTTCCATGCTGCATAAATAGAGTCCAATCTGTGACTCTACTTGCTTGATAAAGATCATTAGTGGCCCATACTAGTGTTGTATTTGTACTCATATTTAAAATCAAATTTTCTGTTTGTTTTAATAATACAGGATCCATTCGTAAAAAAGCATCATCTAATAAAAATACTTTAGGCTTTCTAATTAGCGCTCTAATAATTGCTAACTGCTGTAAAAATGGCAATTCTACTTGGCTTGGCAACAACTCTGCTAGAGATGCTATCATGGCTTTATTATGCTGGGAAATTGGTAAATTATCGATTAGTTCATGAAAAGATAAAATTTCTTTAGCGCCAACAAGATTTTGTGAAATAGCAAAGTTTTCAGCAATAGATACAGGTAACCAAGCACTTTTTTCAGAAACTAACGCAACCTGAGAATAAATTAATTTCAAAACATTAGAGTTCGGTTTTTTATCAGAAAAAACAGCTCCTAATATTTTTATTTCCCCTGTTTGCTTAAAAGAATTTAGTAAAAATTTATTATCAATTTCCCAAATTAACTGAGCAATCACAGAAAGTAACAAACTTTTACCAGATCCTGTAGGACCAATAATAGCAACAGATTCACCCTCATTTATAATAAAAGAAAGATTTCTAATTGGTGAAACAAATCCAACAGAAAGAGAATAATCTGCAAAAGAAATTACTGGATTGGGTTTGTTACCAAATACTTCTTCCAAAAACACCCCCAAAATAAATAAAAGAGTTGTGGACAAAATAAATCCACAACTCAAGTATAATGTTTTTTTAAATTATTTTCTGTTTTTTATTTCTGGATAATTTTCATTAGTAGGTCCAACATATTTTGCTGCTGGACGATAAATACGATTGTCTCGCCACATTTCAACAATATGCGAAGACCATCCTGCTACACGAGCAACAGCAAAAATAGGAGTAAAATCAATAGACTCAATTCCCATTAAACGATACATTGCGCCAGACCAAAAATCGACATTAGGCCATATATAGTCTTTTGAAGTTTTACTAAGCTCTTCAATCATTGTGTCATGAACAATTCTGAGTGTTTCATACGTGTCTTTTTCTTTTTTAGAAGCCACGAGTTTTTCTAGCATGCCACGTAAAACTTTAGCTCTTGGATCCATAGTTCTATATACACGATGACCAAAACCCATTACTTTTGCTTTAGTCGCAAGCGCATTTGCAACCCAAGCTTTGGCATTTTGTGGTGAGCCAATTGCATCAGCCATTTCGAGAACTTTTTCATTTGCACCACCATGCAATGGACCAGAGAGCGCGCCAATTGCAGCAGAAATAGAAAGAGATAATTTAGCTTCAGTTGATGCCACAACTCTAGCGGCAAATGTCGAAGCATTAAAATCGTGATCCAAATGCAATATAAGTGCAACATCAAACATGCGAGACTCGTCTTTGTTTGGAACTTCACCTTTTAACATATACAAAAAGTTTTCTGCATGCGATAAATTTATATTTGGAGAAATAACAGGTAGACCGCGGCGATCTCTTGAAATAAATGCAACAGCTGTTGCAAGCTGACTAATTATCTTAATTGCATTTTGGATATTTAATTCTTCTGATTTTAAATTCACAGGATTTTCATCAAATCCCATTGCAGCAACAGCAGCTTGCAAAACGGCCATAGGGTGTGCGCTGCGTGGCGCTGCTTTAATAACAGCTTCAACAGTTTTAGGCAAAACTCTGTGAGACTTCATTTGAATTACAAATTTATTTAATTCATTTTGAGTTGGCATTTTTCCATAAAGAGAAAAGTAAACACATTCTTCAAATGTTGATTTTTCTGCAAGATCTTCAATAGAAATACCACGGTATATTAGTCTTCCAACTTCTCCTTGCACCTGACTAACAGAAGTTGCATCAGCAACGACTCCAGCTAAGCCTTTAGAGAACCCATTTTCATCTGACATAACTTATTCCTCCCTAGGTAAGCTCAAAATAATATTGAAATATTTTTATTTTTAACGTTTCACTACTATATAAATAGGTCATGCGTTTAAAATTCTATACTCCTGTAATCCTTCTGTTACAACTATCGACCCTGAATAGGTTCTCTTAAGTTTTTTTTGCATAGTTAAAATATTTAGAACTTTCTCTTGCTAACTCTTTGTAACTTTCTGGTTTTCCTTCTTTAAGTAACCAAGCTTCAAACCATAATAAACACTCTTTGTAGCTTTCTTCGCTTAAAATTCCGCGAAATTTCTGTATTGCTAAAAAAACTCCATAAGAAATTAGTACATCAACAGCGCAATATTCTTCAATTTTTAAAAAATCATTATTTATATAAAATTTTTCTGCAACTTTAGAACCATCCATCCCAGTCATTTTACCACCAAGCCCCATACCGCGAGCAAGAGTATCTAGTCCTACTCTTGCATTTTTCACATCATAATTTGTAATAAAATTCATAAGATTGAAAACTTTATCCGAAGCATATTTGTAACGATAAGAATCTGAACCAAGATTTTTAACATATTCTTCAATTGGACAGGTTATAAAATTAATTAAACTTCTCTGCTCAATAACCATTAAATCAAAGTTAGAAATATTATAACCACAAAAAGTAACTGGGAGTTTTTTTAATTTACTTTTTTGATATTCACTCAAATATCTGTTTTCAATATTAAAATCATACCAGCTTTTATGAAAATCTTGATATTTTATTGAAAACAACCAAAACTCTTCTAAAACTTTTTTTTCATATTCTCTAAACTCTTGATAGGTATTAACTTTTGGAATAGTTCGTTTAAAGCCATCCATGATTGTATATGTTTCTGGATTTACAAAAACTGCACAAATAGAAATTACAGCATGAAAAATAGTTTTAGGAAAATCAGTTTGAGATTTGTTTTTAAACTCTTCATAATATATATAATTATTCCAATCTTTTTCATAATCAAAGCTTGAAGACAAATTAAAATTTTCGCTATAATTTAAAAATATAAAAGGAATATCTGGAACAGTTTCAATATCAAAAATTAGGATAGGCGGCTGCGGTCTTTGAGCTTTTAAAATCGTTTGAGATGGATTAATCGTCATTTTAGAGCCTCTCTCGAATCAGTAAATTTCCATAACTTATGCTTACTACAAGTTTTATAATTTTAAAAACTTGAGGAACAAATTTTATTAAAAGAAAATTGGTTAGTTATTTTTTGAATAAAAAAAAATTTTTTATAAAATAACTAAATTCAATTTTTGTAAAAAATACATGATTAAATTTGATAATAAACAATTTAATTTATAGAAAACCAAAAAATATAAATAAATTTATTTAATAAATTTTTTAAATTTTATACAATTAATTATAAGATAATTAAGGAGAATTTTTTATTATTATTCTCTTTTTTAAATAAAAAAAAAGCTTGCCAGACAAACAAATTCAATTTAAAAACTAATATCGGATTTTCCAGTTCTTTAAAATTGTTAAATTTGCAATATCCAAAAAAAGATTACTTTTCAGGAGAAAATTTTAAAATGAATATAAGAAATATATCCTATCGTTATTGTACTGGCGTGTCTAAAATAGACTTTTATCCATTTTGCGAAATTAAAAATCTTAAAAAGCTTGGTTACTTATTATTAGTACTCAAACCATTTATTGATAGAGATAATCAACAAGAGGGTATACTAGAAAATTACTCTTTCGACCCAGAAAATAATAGTTTTGAAGCCACTGTATCACTGACTGCAACTTGGCAAGATGGGACACCTGTTAGTAGCTTTGAAGCCGCAATGGCTATTGCTAAAGGAATTACTTATAGAGAATATTCTTCATTTATACGTGTCAAAGGCACAGAAGACATAAATAAGCCGGGTTGGGAAACAAGAAAATATGCGGGAGTTGAGATAATTTCCCCAATTAAATTTAAACTTTATTTTGAAACACAAATCGAAAAAATATTAGGTGTTTTAGAAGAAGCTTTAAGCTTTACAGCCGCAGGGAATGTCATATGGCCTGTTCGGATTAATTCATCGACACACAAAGAATATCACCCAGAAAAATTTGACCTGGTTAGCAAATACCCTATACGTTATGAAAATGGTAGTTATTTTTTGAATGCATTAGGCAATCAAATTGAACTCTGTACATCAAATTCACATGAAGGATTCGATTTCTATTTCAATTCTTCAGATTTTAATAAGTACAAAAGAGTAAATGAAACTTTTGAAAGTTTTAATGTTAATAGAAGTCAATATATGCAGACATTTATAGCGATATTTGATTCCAAAAGCGCAACTTTTGCAGAAAAAGATACGCGATTGGCAATTTCTAGTATTTTGAGATCTATTGCATTAAGTCTGTCTGATAATGACAACTATTATATTGCCAAAAGTCATTTTGAAAAAAATGAGCCTGGAGACTCAGAAGAAACCCAATGGCCTAAAAAACTTGTACAAATTCCAAACCATATTCGAGAAATTAAAATTTCTATTCCTTACGGGTCTGCCAAAAATAAAGTCATGTTAAAGTTCGAACAATATGCTAATAAATCCGGCGTGAATATCTCTTGGATAGATAAGTCATTAGAAGAAAACTCAACAGCTCGAGCTGATCTCCAAATTTTTATTGATAGAATTCATAATAACCGCCAAATTTGGTTGCAAAGCTTATTAAATTCAAGCTTTACAACAGAATACCTAGAAAATTTTCCAAAAACTTTAAACAGTTTAAAAGAGATCACAGTACGATCTGCAGCAACAATTCCTGTTAGCGAAAAAGAGCTGAGTAAGTTTGAAATAGCGGCATATACCGAAATTTCAATTGTACCTATTTTTAGGTTTTATATGCATTCATTTTCAAGAAAAAAATTACCTATTGTTCTAAATATTTCTAAAAATAAAGAACTTTACTTCTCTTTAAATAAAAATTAACTAATGCTTTGAATAGGTTTCAATTTATGTCTTCATTTTTAAAAAAAGTTTATACAAATTCTTTAGCTCTAATGACAGATTTTTACCAAATTACGATGGCTTACGGATATTGGAAAACAGGTATTGCAGAACAACACAGCGTTTTTCATCTTTACTTTAGAAAAAATCCTTTTCATGGAGGATATTCTATTGCTTCCGGACTTGAAATTGCCATAGAATTTATAAAAAATTTTAATTTTCAAGAAAGCGATCTCGAATATTTAAAATCTTTAAAAGACTCTAACAGCAACTGTCTTTTTGATCCCAAATTTTTAGATTATTTAAAAGATTTAAAATTTACTTGCAGTATAGAAGCTGTTCCAGAAGGCACGGTCATTTTTCCAAACGAGCCAATTCTTAGAATTTCTGGTCCCATTGCACAATGCCAACTTCTCGAAACACCACTTCTGAATATCATCAACTTTCATACACTTATTTCAACCAAAGCAGCTCGTATTGTTAACGCTGCAGAAAACATACCTGTATTTGAGTTAGGAGCCAGAAGGGCGCAAGGAATTGATGGTGCGCTGAGCGCCAGTCGAGCTGCTTATATTGGTGGTTGCAATGGAACATCGAACGTTCTTGCTGGAAAAATATTTGGAATTCCTGTTAAAGGAACCCACTCACACAGTTGGGTAATGTCTTTTGCAAACGAATTGGATTCTTTTTACGCAATTGCAGAATCTATGCCAGATAATGCAGTTCTTCTTGTTGATACATATAATACTATAGATGGTATCAAAAATGCCATTAAGGTAGGGCACTACCTAAAAAGTAAAGGAAAAACTCTTAAAGGAATACGCTTAGATTCTGGAGATTTAGCACAATTAAGTAATACTGCTAGAAAATTATTAGATGAAGCAGGATTTAAAGACACAGCTATTATAGCTAGTAACGATTTGAACGAATATATTATTACCAAACTCAAAGAAGAAAACTCAAATATATCATCATTAGGCGTAGGCACCCAACTTGTTACTGCATTTGATGAACCTGCTTTAGGAGCTGTATATAAGTTATCTGCTATTTATATCAATAACGAGTGGAAATATAAAATTAAAATTTCAAATCAGGCTATTAAAATTTCAACACCTGGAATTTTACAAATTAGAAGATTTCAATCCAATAATGAATATGTTTCAGATATGATTTATGATGAACTATCTTTTAACCAAAAAGAAGAAAATAGCACCTATTCTTTAAGCAATTTCAATTCTTCTATAGTAAATTCTAATAAAAATGATTTTCAAGATTTATTAATTCCAATATTTAAAAATGGAAATTTAGTTTATGAATGCCCCAATATCGAAGAAATCAGAAAAAATACCCTCAATAATTTAAGCAAACTCAATCAAAAATACAAAAAAATATTAAATTCTGAAATTTATCCAATTGGTTTAGAAAAAAATCTTTACGAAATAAAAGAAAATTTAATTAAAGAAAACAAATAACAAACTCACTTTAATAATTACTTTTTAATTTTATTCTATTTAAAATACAGTATGCACAAGGCACAATAAATAAAGTTAGCAAAGTTGATGAAATTAATCCGCCAATAACAGTAACTCCCATACTAACACTTCCTGCTTCTTTACTAAATAACATAGGAATCATTCCGGCAATCATTGTAAGAGTTGTCATCATAATAGGACGAAATCGAACCTGAGTAGCTTCTAAAAGAGAACTGACAACATCATTACCTTGCGTAATTTTTTGCTGCGTAAACTCTATAAGTAAAATTGCATTTTTGGTTACAAGACCCATCAACATAATAATTCCTATCATAGAGTAAATTGTTAAAGGCTGCCTTGTTATTAATAACCCAATAAACGAACCAGAAAATGCAAAAGGAATACTCAACATAATCGATAAAGGAGCTTTAAAGCTTTCAAATTGAGCAGCGAGTACCATAAAAATAAAAATACAAGACAATAATAAAGTATAAGCAACCGTTGAAATTAACTCTTGTAAACTTTCTGCATTACCGCTAAAATTATTTGAAATATTAAATGGTTTTGTAGAATTTACAAACTCTTGAATTTGCATTGTAACCTTATTTAAATCAGAACCTAAATAATTTGCAGTAATTCTCATCATATTATTACCATTTAAGTGACTAATTACAGCATCAGAGTAAATATTTTCAATAGATGCTACACTTGATAACAAAACAGAAGAACCGTCTTTAGTCGGAATTAAAACCCCATTTAAATCGGACAAAGTTTGATTTTGCAATAAAGGTAGCATAATTTTAATTTCATAAAATTTGCCATCAGCATAAAAATTCCCTACTTTTACACCACCGTAAAGTAATTTTAATACATTAAAAATTTCTTTTGGATCAACGTTTAATGATGCTGCCTTTAAAAGATCTGGTACTACTCTCAATTCTTGAATTGGATCTTCTAATGAACTTTTTATTCCAGAGATTTTTGGCAAAGTATGCATATATTCAATAACTTTTTTTGAATATTCATTAATTAACTCTGTATTCATTGAAAACAAATTTACTTGTATAGGTGGATATCCATCATTCATCATAAATTTTTCTTTATCAGATCGAAGAAATTTTTTTGCATCATTTTGCAAAAAACTAATAAATTCATTTTTTGAAAAATTTCTTTTACCAGATTCTACAAGCGTAATTATATATTGAATGTTACTAAAAGAACTATTTTTTCCTGAACCAACATTCATAACTACATTTTCAACACCAGAAAGTTTTCTAATATATTTATCTAGCTCTTGCCCCCTAGCAATTGAAGAATTTAAGTTAGTCCCTTTTTCTAAATAAAAATTAAAATGTGCTACATTATTATTTTCTTCTGGAACAAAATTTTTTGGAACAAAATTAAGCAATACTATACTTAATATAAATATTATAAAACCTAAAAATACTGAAGATTTTTTATATTTTAATACTTTTTGTAATAAATTTTTATAGACAATTTGAACCTGATCTAGTTTTGAATTAAACTTAATTTCAAAAGGATTTTTATTAGAGCTATTTTCAATATTTTCTTTCAAAAATTTGCTACTTAACATTGGAACTAAAGTTAAAGCTACCAATAAAGAAATCAAAACCGCAGTTGCAACCGTTACGCCAAATTCATAAAAATATCGCCCAAACACTCCATCCATAAAAGCAACTGGAATAAAAACTGCAACAATTGCAAGTGTAACTGCTATTGCTGCAAATCCAATTTCGCTTGCCCCATCTGCAGCCGCTTTAAGCGGCTTTTTTCCCATTAATAAATGTCTGTGAATATTTTCTATCACAACAATAGCATCATCAACTAAAATACCAACCGATAACGTTAAAGCAACTAAAGTCAAATAATTAATGGAAAAATTTAAATAATTCGCGACAAAAAATGTCCCTATCAACGAAACAGGAATTGCAACTGCACAAATTAAAGTATTTCTCCAATTATGCAAAAAAACATAAACAACAGCTACCGCAAATATTATTGCCAATATCAATTCAAAAATACGAGAGCGAACGACTTCTGAAATAAAGTTTGAATTATCATTAACAATTACGATTTCAATATTTTTATTATTATCAATATTGTATTTGTTAATCATTTTTTTTACATTTTTACTAATATTAACAACATTTCCTTGTGATTTTTTAAAAACATCTAAAGAAATAGTTTTTTTACCATTTAACTCACTATATGTAACAGGATCTGCATACGTATCTTTAATTTTTGCTATATCTTCTAAGCGAATAATTGTGTTATTTTTTAAATTTAAAGGTAACTTTGCAACAGAGTCTATTTGTGTAGGAATACTATAAGTCGATATTCCTACATTTTTTTCATTTCCTCTCAATACACCAGAAGGTTCATTTAATATTTGATTTTTAATATTTTGTTCAATTTCAGTAGGTGATATTTTCATTGCATGAATAATAGATGGATTTAATTGAATTTGAATTTCTTTTGTTTGATCACCATAAACAGAAACATCACCTACACCATCAATAGTTTGAAGATGCGCTTGTAAATCATTATTAACAAAATCTGACAATTCTTTAAAAGAGAGAGTATCTGAAGTAACACTTAATGACATTATACTATTATCATCATCATTAATTTTTCTTATTATTGGAGTTTCTACCCCAGAAGGAAAACGGATAGCATTTAATTTATCACGGACATCAGAAACAGCATTATCAATTTTTATATTTAAGCTAAATTTTAAAAAAACTCTCGCACCATCTTGGTAAGCAGAACCCCGCATTTCTTTTAACCCAGACACTCCTTTTAATTCATTTTCTAAAGGTTTTAGTAATAAATCTTCGGCGGTTTTAGGATTTACTCCGGGATAACGAACACTGATACTTACAAAAGGCAATTCAACATTCGGATTTTCTTGCACTGGTAGCTTTGGAAAACTCACTAATCCAAATATTAAAATTAATAAATTAATCATTGAAATAAAATATGGTCGTTTAATAGAAACTTTTGCTAAATACATAAAAACTCTCTTAAGATTATGCTAAATATTTATAATATAATTTCCAAAAATGAGCCTGGAGATAAATTGTCATTAAAACCATCAATTTTTGCATAAATATCAAATGTTCTTAAAGATGGATCAATAACAGGAACAACTTTATCAACAAAAGCAAACCCTGATTTTCCAGTAATTGGGTTATTGATTTCTATTTTCATTCCTGTTTTAAATTTATCATAATAAGTAATAGGAATTTTTGCAGAAAGCTTATAGTTTTTTATTTGAGTAATTTGAAATACTGGAACTCCAATATTTAAATAATCTCCTTTATATTTATATAATTGTGTAATAACTCCATTGTATGGAGCTAATAATTTAGTAGAATTTAATATATACTCTTTACCTTTTAAATTTTCTAAGGCAGTTTTTAATTCTAAACTATTTAAAATTAATGTATCTTTTTCTTTTTCTAAAGTAGCCTGATTGACTATTCCATTTTTAAATTGCATTTCAATTCGGTTCACAACTTTTTCTTGCTGTGCTATTGCCATTTTTCGTTTTTCTACTTCAATTTTTGCTGTATTAACATCTAATTCAGCTTGCTTATCTTCAAGTGAAGCAAGCAATTGTCCTTGCTTCACTTCATCCCCAGGCCTAACATATGTAAATTTTAAGGATCCAGAAGTTAAAAAACCAAGAGAGCTTTGATTTTCTGGAATAAGTGTTGCAGGAATTCTAGGGTTAGAAATTTTTTTATTGCTTGAATCATTTACACTTGATTCTTGATTTGTAATTTTATCTTGCTCATTCTTAATATTTAAGTCAACAGAACTTAATTCTTGTTTTGTATTATCAATTTCATTTTTTTCAATATTATTGTTTGTTAATTTTGTATCAGAAGTATTTGGCAAAGACGCTTTTTCATTTTTTTTAGTACAAGACATTAAGAAGAATGGTAAAAGAACAACATATAATAAAAATTTACTATTTAAATTTTTTTTCATATAATTAACCTCAATTTTTTAGTATTTAGGGATATTACCAACTTCACCTTGTAGTTTTATCCATGATAAATCAATATCACTACGCAATTTTGCAAGATTTAACTTAGCACTAACATAAGAATTTTGTACATTTAACAATTCTGATGCACTTAAATTTCCGGTTTTATATTTTATTTTAGAAAGCTTAAATGCTTCTTCTAATGTGTTTGCTGCAAGCTTTATTTTTGGAAAAACTTGAATTGCTGCTATTAAGTTTTGGTAAGACTCAGTTACAGACGAAATAATTGCATATTTTTTAGAATCCATTTCTGTTTTTAACTTATTCAATTCGTAAACTTTTGTCATTTTATTTTCGACCGTTATTGCTCCATCCCAAATATGCCAATTAAAATTTAAACCAAAGCTTAATGGATTAGACGTCGATAAATCAGAATTTGAAGATGAAGAAAAACTTTTTTGATAATTTATAAATGCATCAAGTTTAGGAAAAAAATCAAACATACTTTGATTGATAGAATCATTTTTTGCTTTAATGTTATAATTTAAGCTTTTTATTTCGCCTCTTAAATTAAGAGATTTTTCAATTAAGAAACTTAATTCAGGAATTTTTTGTTGCTCAATATTTAAAAAATTATCTTCTTTTAACTCAATATTTAATTTGTTATCAATTTTTAATATATTTTTTAAGTTCGCAAGGCTATTTAAATAATGATTTTTTGCAGTTTCAAAATCGCTTTCTGCATTTAAAAGCTTTGCTTGCATTTGCAAGAGATCTATTTTTGTTTTATTTTCATCACCGCTTTCAAACAAAGTTTTTGTTTCTTGATATTGTTGGTTAGCGTTGTCTAAATCAAATTTTTTTATCTCAATATTTTGTAAATCTTGGTAGGCTTTTATAAATGCAATTGCGCCAGATACTCGAGCGGTTATTTTTGTGGCAGTAAAATCTTGTTTTGCCGCCTCAGTTTGGGAGGTAAGCTGCCCTAATTTATAACTGGACTGTAAAATACCTGTAACAGGCTGAGTTACAGTAACGTTGAGTAAATTTGCGTTTTGCAGTTGATTCATATTGATATTCGAAGGACTTTGTGGAGTCCAAGTGTATTTAGCGCTCGCCATTACCGAAGGAAGCATGTTAAAATAGTTTAAAAAATGGACATTTTGGTAATAATCTACGCTTTGCTGTGATTGTTTTAATTCCGTTGAGTTTTTTTCTGCAATGTCCATAGACTCAGATAAGGTTAGAACAGCACTAGGTAAAGTTGCTGACTGTATGTCTTGAGCTAACAATTGCTTATGAAATACCAAAAGAAAAATAAATATTTTTTTAAAATTCATCATAAATTATCCATTTTTTATTTTTATTAATAAAATAAATTAACGATATAAGAATATTTATAATTTGTTAAAAAAGTAATCTAATTTTAGATACTATAATTAAAAACAACAAATACAAATTACGCAATATAATTTTATAGATACTTTGTCAACAATTTAAAAAGATATTTAATCCTTTTATTATAAAATAACTTACCATTTTTTATTAAAAATTAAAATTAATTACCAATTATCAGCCATAAGTAAAGCTCTTGAGGAATATCAAACCTTCGACCTTTTAAATTCTTTTGCAAGGATTCCTTTTTGAGATGCACACCATCAAGTTGGACAATGGCTTGCTTTAGCATTAGAAATACGTTGTTTAATAAAAATAACTGGAGCATTAACAATGACGAATCTTCATTTTCTTCATGGATTTCTTGGTCTTGCCTCTGATTGGCACTGCTTTGCAAAAGATTTTAAAGAACACGATTGTAAATTTCATAATATTTATGATTACTTAGGTAAACATGAAAACAATCAAAAAAAAAGATGCTTTTATTCTTGGGCAAATAACTTTAATGCAACAGTTTTGCATAAAAATGCTACTAATCAAAAAAATATTTTAATAGGTTATTCTCTTGGAGGAAGACTTGCATTACACGCGTTAATTGAAAGTAAAAAATGGGATGCGGCAATTATAATATCTGCCAATCCAGGACTCTTAAATAACTCAGATAAGCAAGCAAGAATTTTAAATGATAAATTATGGTCGCACCGTTTTTTAACTGAAAAATGGGAATTGGTATTACATTTATGGAATTCTCAAGATATATTTTTAAATTCAAAAATTAATTTTAACCGTGCAGAAAATAATTTTAACAAAATTGAGATTGCTAATATTTTAAATGAATTCTCTCTAGGTAAGCAGGAAAATTTACGAGAAAAAATTAAAAATTTAGATATTCCAATTTTATGGCTTGCTGGAGAAAATGATATAAAATTTATAAAAATTTTATATGAAATGAAAGATATTAATAAAAAAATTGAAGCAAAAACTATTTTAGATAGTGGCCACAGATCACCATGGGAAAATCAAGCAGAATTTGTTAAAATATCATTAAATTTTATTAATAAAATTTAATGATATTTTTTTATTCTAGTACTTTTATTTTTTCTAAAGAAATTCTTGTTCCAAAAATAAATAATTCATCATCTTTTTGAAAAGTAAAACTTGAAATAGGATTTTTAATTCTTTGATTATTACGGTTAACTGCTAAAACAATACAATTATAGTTAACTCTGATTCCTAATTCTAAAATTGTTTTACCCACAAATCGGTGGTTTGCATGAAGCTTTATTCCTGCAAGGATGCATTGATCAATTGTTAGATCATTTTCTGAACTTATTTTTTCGGTACAGAAATTCTCTAAATCAGCAATCGATTTTTCATTACCATAAACTAGCAATGTATCATTTGACATTATAATTTCATTTGCTACTGGAGAAACAATTGTTCTTTCATCACGAGTAATAGCAACAATATTTACATTAAACTTTTCTCGAAGTTTTAATTCCATTAAATTTTTTCCTGTTATTTTTGTATCAGAGCCTACGTTAACAGGTACAAGATACTCATCCCATGGAGCCAAACGATCAAGAGTTGCTGTTATATTTCGAGAGGTCATCAGCATATAATTTTTTTTCAAACGTGATTTTGTATTTTCTACTAAATAACGAATACCATTAATTAATGAAAATTTTTCATAAAATGGAGCCATTTTATTTTCTAATGAAAAACCAATGACAGCTTGAGAATACGAGTCAATTAGCTTACAAACATTTTTTGGAATAATATTTTCTGCTTTATCTGCAAAAGAAAGAGAAGCTGTTGCTACAAAAGGTGTTATTAATATTGTAATGATAGCTGTTGCTACAATAGCAGAAAAGTTTTTATTATCGATTGCGCCTAAACTCACTCCAACTTGAGCAACCACAAAAGACAATTCACCAATTTGCCCCATACAACCACTAATTCTAATTGAATCTTTAACACCTTGGCCTGCAATGAGATTAAAAAGTAAATTAAAAATAAATTTTCCAAAAATTATTGAGCATACTAGAGCAAAGATCAGTTGCCATTTTTCAATAATAATATGGGGATTAAATAAAAAACCTATTGATACAAAAAATACTAAAGCAAACAAATTTTTAACAGGTTCAATTAATGTTTCAATTTTTCTAAGTTCTCGACATTCAGACAAAATTGAACCCATAATAAATGCGCCTAAAGCTGAAGAAAAATTCCAAGAAGCAGATATATAAGCTAGGCCTAACGCTAAACCAATGCTTAAAATTAATAATAATTCTTCTTTACCAACAATGAATGCAGAATGAATAATTCTTGGTAATAAAAGCGTTCCGAGAAGCCACCACAACAAAATACTACAAATAAAAATAGGCACTAACTCAATTAATTGTATGTTACCGCCTGTTACTGTTGTTGATAACCAAATAATCATAAAAATTGCTAAAGAATCTTCAACCAACAGTACACCCATCAATTTTTCTGCAAAACGAGCGCTTTTAAGCTGATGGTCTTCTAAAATTTTTACAATAACTGCTGTTGATGCAGTCGATATCACAGCCCCAATAAATAATGCTTCATGCCCTGTAATTCCAATCAGCTGAACAACCTGCGTTCCAACAAACCACATCAGCATTGCTTGGGTGAGACCAACGATAATGGGCGTGCTGCCCAAGGATTTCACTTTGCGAACCCCAAAATGCAACCCCATTGAAAACATCAATAGTAACACACCAATCTCAGCTAAAGTATTGGCAGATTCTTTACTAACAACGTAAGGTGTATAAGATATTGGCAAAGAAAGGAGGACACCTGCAAAAATATAACCAAGCAACAAAGGTAGTTTAAGAAATTTCTTAAAAATCCAGCCAAACGCTCCCCCTGTTAAGAGCATGGCAGAAAGATCTTGGATAAAGATATTATGCATCAAAAATCAACCTCAGAAAATAAAAATGATATCAAGAATACGTTAACGAAAAAACATAAAATAAAAATTAAAAATAAGCTTTTGTGCACATTTAATATAAGGATTTTATATGCAAAGCTTAAACATATTTATGCATGAGCTATTAGACTATGCTGGTTTATTTCCTCCTGCTCTTTTATCGTTAGAGGAGTCATTAGAAAATTTTGTTTTATACCATGAACATAAACAAAAAAAATGGCTAGGTAAATTTATCTTACCCGCTAACAAAATTAACGATACAATTTTAATTTTAAACAAACAAAATTCTTTTTTAACACTTAATAAAAAAACTGAATTTTCCATAATTCTCTCAAGTTGTGAAACTATTTCTGAATACTCAAAAACTTTAAGCTTAGACTTTACTGTCTTACTTAATTTATTAAATCATTATTCTAAAAATATTGAAATAAAATCTTTTGAGTTTTTACCACCGAAAGAAATTTTTTACTCAAAAAAATATGATGGATTAAATTATATATTAACGAACATATATAGTCTTATAGACAAAGCTCAGCTCAAAGCTGAAGTTTTTATAGAAATTCCCTTAACAGAAGACATTGAATCCATAGTAAATATTCTAAATAATTATGGGAATAAATTTAACCAAAAAATTTCTATAAAAATAAGAACTGGAGGTATCTCTTCAGAGCAAATACCTTCTTCTTTCGAAATTGCTAATGCTATTTCAACTTATGCTGCAAGCAAAACACCCTTAAAAGCAACAGCAGGTCTTCATGTCCCTGTTCCAAATTTTAATAACCATGTAGGAACAACATTACATGGATTTTTAAATGTTTTTTCATGTATGCTGCTTTGCTACGCTCAAAATTTAAGTGTAAGCATCATGGAGAAATTACTTCTTGAATGCACATATAAAAATTTTAGGTTTACTGAAAAAGGGTTTTTTGTAAATAATTACTTTTTAGAAAATGAAAAAATACTTTATCTAAGACAAAATTACATTAAAAGCTTTGGCACGTGTAGTTTTATAGAACCAATTGAACATCTTGAAAAAAATAACTTTATTAAATAAAGGATCCATGAAATGCAAGAATTAAATACCTGGTTAGATATTCCAAATATTCATGATTTTTCAATTTATAATATTCCTTTTGGAGTTTTTTATTCTGACAATAATTCTAAAACAGCGCGCTGCGGAGCAGCTCTTGGCGACTATATAATAGATTTAAACATACTACATCAATATGGTTATCTCGATAATATTTCAAATTTAAATAAAAATATTTTTGAAAAAAACAAATTAAATGATTTTTTAGAACTAGGCAACCAAACATGCTTTGCGGTTAGAAAGGAAATTCAAAAAATATTTTCTGACCCGAGCTCCCTCTTAAAAAATCGCCCAGACCATTTAAATAAAATTCTCCTAAATTCACAAACCCAAAAAATGCTTCTTCCTATTGATGTTAAAGATTATGTTGATTTCTACTCAAGCCTTGATCACGCCACAAACGTAGGAAAAATGTTTAGAGATGAAAACAACCCGCTTCTTCCGAACTGGAAACACATACCTATTGGTTACCACGGAAGAAGTGGCTCTATTATAGTCAGCGGCACTAATTTTCCTCGCCCTCGTGGACAGTTATGTGCGCCAAATTCAACGACTCCCAGTTTTGGCGCATCACAGCAGCTCGATTTCGAACTCGAAATGGCATTTATTACTAGTAAAAACACTTCAATTGGAGACACCATCACTCCCAACAATGCCAAAGACGCAATATTTGGATTAACACTCTTTAATGATTGGTCAGCCAGAGACATTCAAAGATGGGAATATGTCCCACTTGGTCCCTTTTTAGGCAAAAGCTTTGCAAGCTCCATGTCTCCCTGGGTTGTCACCCTTGATGCACTAGAACCTTTTGCTCTTCCTCCCCTAAAAAAAGAGAATTCAGAGCTAGAATATCTAAAATGTAGTAAAAATGGACTCTATGACATAACTCTCGAGGTTTATCTTCAATCTAAAAATATGACATCACCGATGTTACTCGTTACATCCAATTACAAGCATATGTATTGGAATTTATTTCAACAATTAGCTCACATGACGTCAAATGGCACGCCAATCCGGGTCGGAGATTTATATGCCAGCGGTACAATTAGCGGCCCAACACGCGAATCTTTTGGATCTATGTTAGAAATCGCTTGGAAAGGTACCCAACCTATTTTTCTCTCAGACGGCACAATGAGAACTTTTTTGCATGATGGCGATACAATAGTCTTTAAGGGGTTTGCACAAAACGACAATTTTAGAGTTGGTTTTGGTAGTCTATATGGAACGATACTTTCTGATTAGAAGAAGCAAACCATCCAGTATTGTTCCGACCTTTTCATTGTCTTTTTGTAAGACAATTATTTTTTCTAGAGACCTTGTTATATTTTTAATTCCTTATAAATATAACATAAATTCACAGATTGATTGTTTTTCCCCACAAAATTAATACTTTATCATTCTTAAAAAAATGTCTTAAATTTTGACGAAACACATAGAGACTGGTAGTTTCTTTCTTTCAAGGGTAATCAGCATATAGGGATTAGTCAGTTTTCAATATCTGACAACTTGATTTCGTGTAGTGCCTTTATTTTTTTAGTTCATTTCAACATTTGTGGACTTATTTAATTTTCGTTTAGAAAGGAAAGTTTTATGCGCAAGTTACAAGAAGCAGTTAGATTTCCTCAGTCTGTTCAACTCTTTCGTTTTTGCTTTCGTGTTCTAGAATTAAGACAGCCAAATGAGAAAGTTCATGACCAAGACCTTGGTTCAATTCTAAATTATAATCCAAGCGACACAAGCCACTGGAAACGCGGCAAAAAAGCGATTCGCAATGTTCAATCTCTTGAAAATTTAGCAAAAGCTTTAGACGTCGACCTAGAGATTATTCAAGATCTTGCAGACGGCCTCGTTGATCTCGATGAAGCATGGTGCGACTTTTGTGATGCCGAAGAAGAACGCCGCCTTTCTTTAGAAGAACCTGGGGTTCGTATTGAAAGACGCGATAGAAGCCTTGAAATCGAAAAAGTGGCTCAAGAAATTCTTGCCAAAGCAAATGTAACAACGGTGCCTGTTCATATTCCTGAACTCATCTCTGCATTTCCATTTATTCAATTGATGCCAGGCGATGTATCCGACAAACTTGCGCGTAGTTCAAGAGTAAGACCTGGTCACTATGCAATCCGCTTCCGTAAAGGAGACATTAGAGCTCATACACGTACAGCAATTGCACGCGAAATAGCTCGTATTGTATTATTATCTGAAAGAGAAAAATTTAAATTCACAAGTCGTTGCGAAACTCTTTCTCAAGCAGAAATTGTAGATTTTGCAAATGCACTTCTTGTTCCAAGAGAAGCTTTAGCTGTAGAAATTCAAAAAATTTCGACTCGTGTAAATATGGTTAAAGCTCTTGCTGATTTATTCTGGGCACCTAAATCTGTAATTCGCTCACGTCTTTCTTCTATTTTATTTGAAACTGCGTCAAACAGCGTATTTGAAGCAGCTGCGCTTGAAGCAAGAATTTCTGTTCAAGACAAATCCGAAATGACAGATGAAGAGTTTCTTGACGAAGAGTTTAATGAAAACTCAGATTCAATGTCCTTTTCTAAAAAACAAGGACGCCCAAATTCTACAGTTGTCCCTAATTCTGTACATTAAACAACTTGCCTACGTTTATTGAATATAAAAGAGAGGAGAACAGATTTTGTCTCCTCTCTTTTATTCTTGATTTTTTTGCATTTTAGGGCAAATGTTGAATGTGAAACACGATAAAGGAGGCGATCTAAAATGGTGGTTGTTTTAAATAAAAATTCATGCCCTAGAAAAGTTAGTTTAATGGCTCGCAAACTTACTGATGACGACGACGATGATGAAGATAGCGACTATAGTAGTGATGATGATGAGAGTGACGATGATGATCTTCCAGAAATGAAGAACGATCTAGAATCTGAAGAAGCAAAACCCAAAACATTAACTCGCAAAGAAGCAATTGATATTCTTCAATCTAATCGCGATTTCTCTAAATTAGATTTTCGTAAGGCAAATCTGGCAAAGCTTGATTTCTCAAATTGTAACTTTGAAACCTCAAATCTTTCTTATGTAAATTTTAAGGATTCAAACTTAGAGGGCTGTAATTTTGCAAATGCAAGCTTATGGAATGCCAACTTAGAAGGGGCAAACCTCACTCGAGCAAACCTTGAAGACGCGGATCTCGACTATACCAAACTAAGAGGGGCTATTCTTTATCGTGCTAATGTACGCCGCGCAACCCTACCAACCGATTTAATTCCTAGAGAAGAAATTTTACGTTCTATCAACGAAGGAACAAAAGTAAGTCGTTAAAAGATATTATTTCTTCTCCAAAAAAACATTTAATATATATTTTTAAAAAAATAGTTTTTATTTAGCTAAATTAATATATAGTTATTTTTTCTGAATTTTTGGTTAATTTTCCTTAATATTGGTTTTAAATGGATGCGATAATAGTTGATTTTAATAGCTTAAAGCAAGAAGTTTATAAATGGTTTGGATTTCATAATAAAAATTTACAATGTTTGGATTATAAATATTCCATTTTAACACTGGGTCAAAATAAGCAGCGTTTTATAATTATTCATAAATTTAAATATTTTAAACACAAAAAGATAGCGCTTGGTTATTATATTAATCTAAATAATCAATTAAAATGCAGACTTTTTTACCGTTCCATAAGTGAAAGCGAATGGCGTATTTGTTTAGGCTGGGAGTTTTATTCACAAATATGGGCGAAAACACCAATAAACGTATCAAAAGGCGGTTACATTGGAGAAGGTTTATTGCAGTTTTATTTTGCTAATTACCTCGAAAACCTAGAAGACACGCTTCAAGTATCAGAAAAAGACTCCATTCATAAATACTTAAAAGAGAACTTTCAAGCAATACGTTATTTTTATTATAGTAAAAAAAATAAAGATCTATTACCAGAAATTCAAAAAGATTACATAAAAGAACGGAAATATATCAGCAATACTTTAAAGACTTTAAACGCCTCAATTGATTACAAAAAATTTGATATTTATAAACAAGCACAACCAAACTTAGCCATTTCAGTACAAAATACAAAAAACTCCAATTCAAATAAAGCAGCAATAATTAAACATGATTACACTCTCTGGGAGACAATTCTTCCTTGCTTAAATAACAAAGTGCTTTATTACGAATTTTATCACCATTTGTTAGCAACTAAGTGTAGTGTAGATATTTTTAAATTAGGTTTAAATATATATATTGAAATTGCATACACACAAACATCAAAAAATATTTCTTTTAATACTGCTTCTTACAAAAAAAATAATGTTACAACAAGAATTTGCTGGGTTAAAAATGTTTACTTATTTAACAAAACAAATTATACAAATAATAATGCAGAATGGGGTTGCTTAACATCATTTGGAAATTATACAAATTACGCTGATGATCTTTGGTTTTTAATCCAAAAACCAATAGACTATTTATTTCAAGTATCGAATCAAGTTTATAGCAGGACAGGTTCTGAAAACTTAATTGCAAATAGTCCTTATATTATTCTTGCCTGGTATAACGAAAAATATTCAAAATTAATTGAAGAATTCAAAATTAAAAAAAGCTTTGAATTATTTAAATCTAAATCTAAAAAATATATTATTTATATTTCGATAAAAGATAGAATAAATAATTTTATACAATCTTTTAAAACAGAAAGAGCGAATAACTTGTTACTACGAGGCATTGTAGAAAAACTACTTGAAGCTTGTGCAATTTACATAGCTCAATCAAATATAATTGGCTACACAGGAAAAATGCGATGCAAGGATTTTGAAAATATTTTATTTAAACTTAAATTTTCTGTTATTAGTTATCAAAATCTTAGCGAAATATTACACAATATTTTTGTAAATAATGCAATTAATAATAAGAGATACAGTGATTTCTTAGGCTTTGGCGGTTCTATTAGAACAACTGAACATAGTTTATTTACAATTTGCGCTAATCATCTTTTAACAATTTCTGCATTTCATATAAATTTTCAGAATATTGATGTATTCTCTGAAGAAATTGAATTTACAGTTATAAAACCAATATTTAAAACACTAAATCAACCCCACGATTGTTTACTTCGTTTTTATCTTCGCGCTTTAACTCTAAATCTCCAAAAGTTGAATGGAATAAAAGTTACAGAACAACAATCTAAAATTTTATTATCTTCTTTCGCTAATCAATATTAAATTAAAATTTTAATAAAATTAATATTATACCCATTTCTTTTTTTAAAAGGATATATTTGGTAAGCTATTTTAAAATATTATTTTTTTGGAAATCTTATAAAATTGACATAATATCATAATTTTAATTAGTAAATTATATCTCGCTATATTAATTTTCACTCAGGATTTTTTACTATGAAAGCAACTAATTTTAATCAAACCTTACCTTACGCTTTTTTGACATTATCTACATTATTTTGGGGAGGAAATTTAATTGTTGGAAAACTTCTAGTACTAAATATATCGCCAATTTTATTAACTCAAATACGATGGATTTTAACTGCAGCATTTTTATTTTTGATTTATCATAAAAAAATAATTAAAAATTGGGGAAATATAAAATCTTCATTTGCTATTTTATGCTTGTTATCATTATGTGGTCAAGTTTTTTTTCCTTTAAATTTATATATATCATTGCAATATACTAACCCTATTAATGCTGCAATATATTTGTCAGCATCGCCATGCCTAGTCATTATTATTAATAAATTAGTATTTAAAGATTTTGTAACAGTAAAATCTTTATTTGGGATAATAATAAGTACATTTGGTGTAGTTTACTTAATTATTAAAGGTGATTTTTTTAATTTAAGACAATTTTTTAATTTGAATATTGGTGATTTTTGGGCTATGGGTTCTGCCTTAAGTTGGTCTATATATTGCTCATTTTTACGATTAAAAAATAAAAATATTTCTGGAAACGTTTTTGTCACAGTTTCAGCAATTATTGCCAGTGTATTTTTAATTCCAATTTCATTTTTTTATCAATTTGATTTATCTTTTATTCAATCATCTTTTAGTTTATATGCTTTTATTGGTATATTGTACTTAATTATATTTCCCTCATGGCTTGCATATTTATTTTGGAATAAAGGCATAGAAGCAATTGGCGCAACACGTGGAGAAGTTTTTACACATTTTATTCCACTTTTTTCGGTGTTATTAAGCGTTATAATTTTAAAAGAAAATTTGTACCATTTTCAAGCTATTAGTGCAATTTTTATTTTAATTGGTATTTATTTTTGTTCAAAAAAACAGAATGAAAAAGTGTTAAAAATTAAAGAAGTAAAATTATAATCTCAATACACTTTAACTAAAAAGATTAAATTTAAATTATTTAACTATAGTAAAGATAAATATTTAGATCTCGTGGCCTCTCCCGGACAAACAACCCTAGGCGATAAAAAAGTTGGTATTTTATTTACTTCATTATCAGAAACAAATAAAATATCTTTCCCAAATTCAGGTAAATCATTTCTAGCACTAAAATCATCGGCTAAAATCTCAATTTCATATCTAATTAAAAATTTTCCGTATCCCTTAATTTTATATCCAACACCTGCTGGAATTTTTATATTTAATCTCGGATCATTTTTAAAGGAAAATGATCTAATTTCTCGTAAATTTTCTGAGATCCTAAAATCACAGAATTCTAATAATAATACTTCAGATTCTCTGTTTAATATACTTAATATCGTATTTTGAATTTTATGAAAAACAAATAAGTTACTCATTTCATTAAAATCAACTTCTAAAACATCGGACAAACATGAAGATGTTGTTGGAACAATTTTATATGAATTTTCACCTGTTAATACATAATTATTTTTACTAAATTTTAGATTTAGAATACCAGTATCTTTATTAATTATTTCTCTAATATCGTTATACTTATTTTTATCATAATCAAATTCATTATAATAATGTTCATTATTATTTTTATACCGAAATGAATATTCCATTACATTTCTTAATATTTCTTGTTGCATTTTAGAAAATGAAACATGTCCTTCTTCTGGCAAGATATATTTATTTGTTTTTACTTTTGGAATATTTTTTTCATCTCGTAAAAATGAAACCAAATCATTTTTAATATCCCATTCATGATTATAAAAATCAGAATACCAAATTGGTTCATTACGAATGATAATTTTTTCTAAATTATCAAATGAATGGGCAACACCCCTAGGAATAATTAATTTTCTAATTAAAGTAGGATGAAAATGCAATACAACTTTACTGCCTAATGTATTTGAGTTTTCTCTACAATCTATAAAATAGCCAACAATAAATTTACTGGAAGCTCCTCCAAAAAAGGTTAGTCTATCATCCTGACCTATATGAATTTCGTAATTATTATAACTAGAATTGTTTTCGTTTGTAACATAATCAGAAATTAAAGAACCTTCACTTGATAACAGTTTGTTAACCACTAATCCTGTAATATCTTTAACCTCTGAAAAAATTAAATTATTTGCTGATATTTCTAATCCATCAATAGGAAATTTAAATATTTTACAATCAGGTTCCATTTCAAAAAAATAAGTTTTTCTTACAAAATCATTTGACATAAAATTTCCTTTGGTAACAGTGATTAAAATAAACAGCCAATTTTTAATGCAAAATTATTTTTAGTTATACAAAACTTAAAATCCATTTTTTACTATTAAATAAAGACAATTTCTCAACATAAAGTATATACTTCATAAAGAGAGATTTATCAATATAAATACTTTATCGTTCTTGAATATATTAATCTAAAAAAACTAAATTTTGTCTATTTTTTAAACTCTAACAATAATTTTATCAAATATTAATTAGCGCTTTTATATTTTTTTGATATTCTGTATTTTTTAAAGTATTATTTGCTAGATATTTTAGAAATTTAAAATATTTTCTTATTAAATAAAAACAATAATCATATATTAATTCACTACACAAAACAAACTTTATGTAGTGAAATCGATCAATACAAATACATTGTTGCTCTTGAGTATGCAAACCAGAGAAGTGACCTAAATATAAACTCTAAATTATCAGAAATTTTCTTGTCTAACCTCATTTTAAATATAATAAACTCAGCGACTATTAAAATTGCTGTACATAATATTATAAATAAGATCTTTTCTAGCATTATTGACCTATTGCTTGATTATCTAAATTTTCTGAATTTATACCAGAATTCATGAGTCGATTATTCCAAGCATTAGAATCCATGAGTCTATGATGACTATAATCTGGTGCTGGAGTTCTGGTAAATAAACTATCAATCCAACGCCCTGCTGGTACGATCGTGTTATCGTATGCTCTCTCCGCCTGCCTATTTACCCAAATACCAACTGCACCATAACCAATCGCCTTTCCAATTTCACGTGCAGCAGCAGCTGCTGCTCCTGCTGCATTCGCTTGTCTGTCCAAATATTCTTGCTTATAAGCAACCATTTGCCTTTTCTTTCTTGATAATATTTTAAAAACATAAGATTCATTTAAAGTTTTTAGTACTTCAAGATTTTTATTAATTTCTTTAAAAGTAAGGTAAGAAATACTTGTATTGGCGTCGTATTTTCCTTCAATCAGGTAAACTTCCATATTGTTTGTTAAGTTTCGGTTTATCGAAACACCCAACACTTGATCGTGAGAACCTTCGGCACATTCCATTTTCACGAAGTCATTTTCTTTATTGATATTTAAAATATTTTGCTTTTCATTTAAAATACTTTGAATATTATGACACGTTAATGCTTGCAAATTTTCTTCAGAAAATGCCTCGCACCAAGTACCAAGTAGGTACATAAAACCGTTTTTCTTATTAATTTCATATAAAATCCTTATTTTAAATAAATTAAAAACTCAATAAAAAAAATTATGCCGGCATTACAATTTATACATTGAGCGTTTATTTAATAAAATAGTATTTATTTTTTGTCAATTAATAAAATAAAAAAATATTTAAACATTTTTTATTTTTTATATAGATAACCAATAAAATATTAAATAAATATTATTGGTTATCTTTTTATTTTTTAAAAACAAAGGAATATTTATTATATAAAAAAAATAATTTTTAATTATTTCTAATTAAAAATTATTTTATGTAAATTATTATTTTTAAATCTTTATAATTATTTAAAACAAGTAGTATTATTAAATAAACAAAAAGTATTCATTTAGAATGAGTTCTCAAATATTAAAAAACCCTTAAATTTTAAAATATTACCATTTAGCTCGTTTTTTAATTTCATACAATTGACTGGTATTCACATTACAATTAGGGTGGCGAGCTTCAAGTGTGAATTGCACATGAAGCTCGCCACCAGTTGTATTTGCTAAACACAAATCCAATTCACTAACGCGGGATAAAAAATAACCAGTTTAATTGTTAAAGGATTTTTATGTTCCAAACCGAGTCTATCGATATTTTTGACCCCAAAGTGGATTCCATCTTCAAAAAGATTTTTGGCGAAAAACAAGAACTTTTTATTGACCTTGTCAATAGTGTATTTGCCAATAAAAACGAAAAATTGGTAAAATCTGTTACCTTTTCAAACTCTTCTCTGTCAAAAAATATAGCCAATGGTAAAATAGAATGCTCTCTGTTTTGGATGTCGACAACTACGAAATTGTTGCCCCCGACCTCGAAATCCATTATTTAATTATACCCAAAATGCCCAAACATATGTATAATGGTAGTATGACAAGGCTTGAAAAATGGTTACTCTTCTTTCAAGCTAAAAACAAAAAAGTGTTCGAGGAACTCGCCATGCAAGATAGATTATTTGAACAAGCAAAAGAAACTTTGTACTTTTTGAGTCATCACCCCGAAGAACGAGCGGCATACACTCAACGTTTAAAATATCTGTTAGATACCGCTTCTCGACTTGATGATGCCAGAACTGAAGGTAAAGCTGAAGGTATTCAAATAGGTGAGCATAAAAAAGCGCTTGAAACAGCAAAAAAATTAAAAGCCAGAGACTTCTCAATGATAGATATTATAGATATGACTGGTCTCTCTCCAGAAGAAGTGGAAAATCTTTAATTATTGGAAGCGCTGGGCGCAAAGCCGCTGTGCTTCTGGTTTCATTATGACTGCTCGTTTTCCATTGCTGTACCAAACGTCTTACTCTTCGCTCCAACTACTTAGCTGCGGTAGCCCCATGGTCAGGTAATCAATAGTGACTACACAACAATTAGAAAAAAATTAATCGATAAGGCATTAACTCGTACATAAGAACAAGAATGCAGCCTTGTTTTGTTAAATATAAAATAAGCCACAAAAAAAGCCGTTATCGTTTGATAACGGCTTTTTTTGTGGCGGGATGGACGGGACTTGAACCCGCGACCTCCGGCGTGACAGGCCAGCGTTGTAACCAACTCTACTACCACCCCACTTGTGAAAAGATGTATGCCAGAGAAGAACTCTGATTGCAAGCGATTATACAAAAAAATTTTAAACCAGAATATTTATTATTAATATCAATTATTTAAATAGAGCAGGGACGCCTCCCAAAAGAACAATCAAACCAAAAACAATACCCCCTATCGCAAACGCATAAAAAAGACCTGTCAGTATAAAGAACTTGATATTTGGTTTTTTTAATGGTTTTTCAGAGGTTTTTACGACACTACGCGTTGTAAAACGTGTGTTCTGAGGCTGCTTAAGATTTCTCGCCAGAGAATCCTGCCCCATTCTCGCCGAAAACAGTTTTGTTTTTTTGTTTTCGGCTTTTAGCCTATGTTCGCTAATTTGGATAACTTTTCCGCCTGAATTATGCTCACTCGTTCTAAAGCGTAATGAACCCGACTGGAATAAGTTTCTTACCATAATTTTAACCTCCTCATAACGAGAAGAAATTTGTGAGAATCTTATGTTCAAATATTATACTTTATATTAAGTAAGAATCCAATGGTATCGACAAACATTTATACAGCTTTTTTGTGACAAAAAAATTTATGGCTCAAATACACTTGTCGCCATATCCATCATGTTGCCATGCAAACTGGAATTGCTTGAAAATAATCTTATATATGGGCATTTTTCTTGAAAGTAAGATAATGAGAAGTCATTTTTAAATAAAAACAAATAACATCCCTGCATGTCCCTTACTGACACAACATCCGTTTGCTCTTTAGCCCGAGCAATATCATCAATAGAAGCATTGGTCCAACGCGCATGCTTAAAAGACAAATTTTCTAAGCTACATTCCACATTATATTCATTTTTTAGGCGAAAGAGGAGAACATCAAACTGCAAAACACCCACTGCCGCTAAAATTGGATCACTGGCTGCGCGACTTTCATCAACAAACATTTGCACAGTCCCTTCTTGGCACAACTGCACCAAACCCTTTAGCAACTGTTTTCGCTTTAATGCAGAGGTTGTTCTAACAACAGCAAAGTTTTCGGGAGCAAAGGCGGGAATCCCTTCAAAAACAAAATCGCCATTTTCAACAAGAGAATCACCAATTGCAAAAATTCCGGGGTCGTATATCCCTACCACATCACCTGCATACGCCTTTTCTAACGTACTTCTATCCTGCGCAAAAAACTGCTGGGGGTGAGTAAGTCGAATTTCACGATTAAGACGAGGTACTTTTACATTTAACCCAACCTCATAAGCTCCACTCACTATACGTAAAAAAGCAATACGATCCCTATGTTTTGGATCCATATTGGCTTGGATTTTAAATATAAACCCACTAAATTGGGTAGAAAAAGGATCAATTTTTCCTTCGCTACTTCCTTTAGAAGATGGAGGAGGCGACATGTCTAAAAACTTTTCAAGAAATAAACGCACCCCAAAATTTGTCATTGCTGCCCCAAAAAACACGGGAGACAATTGACCTTTTAAAAATTTCTCGTGCGAAAACGCGTCTCCTGCCATCTCAACCATTTCTAGGCCATCAAGTGCTCCCGATAATAAATCAGCAGGGACGCATTGTTCAATTTGCACTTTATCAGACAGAGGAATAATTTTTGCCACAGTTTCTGTTGTGGTATTTCTCCCTTCAAAAAAATGCAAACATTTCGATTCGCGTTCAATAATGCCTTTAAACCTTTCACCCGAAGAAACTGGCCAATTCATAGGATACGTTGCAATATTTAAAACGCTTTCTATTTCATGCATGAGATCAAGGGGATCTTGCGACTCTCTATCCAGTTTATTGACAAAAGTAAAAATAGGAATGCCACGCAACTTACAAACCTCAAACAGCTTAATGGTTTGCGCTTCTACACCTTTTGCAGCATCTATAAGCATAATTGCAGCATCTGCCGCAGCAAGAGTTCTATAAGTATCTTCAGAAAAATCTTGATGCCCGGGAGTATCCAACAAATTACATACAACATTTCTATATTCAAAATTCATCACGCTTGTGGACACAGAAATACCGCGTTGCTTTTCGAGCTCCATCCAGTCAGAGGTTGCAAATTTTTTTGATTTTTTTGCTTTAACCGAACCTGCCAAACGAATTGCGCCACCTAAAAGTAGCAACTTTTCGGTCATGGTTGTTTTTCCTGCATCAGGATGTGAGATAATAGCAAACGTTCTTCTTCTGTTTACTTCATTGTTTAGAGTATGTTTGTCAATGGAAGACATGGGTTTCTCCTATGGGACACTAAAAGACTGCTTTTTGCTAGCACAATTTTGACACTATGGGAATTTCAGAGTTACAAGATTGCTAGGATACTTGAGCACAGGTGAGTCACTTCATGCACCGAGAGGCATTTTTTATGAATCAAGTAAGTTTACTACAGCTTAGGGAAGTTGCAGATCAAATGATCATGCTTGCTAGCACCTTCCAAATAAAACCACACTATCTTCGTGCAAAACAAATTCGTCAAGCAGATAAATCACTGATTATGGTTGACGCTTTTTTTTCGAGAAATCTTAGTATTGAAGCAAAACAATGGCTAGAATCATTAAATGGACTTAGCGTATTGCGTAAAAAGCTCGCTTCACTAGAAGAAAAACAACGAGAAATTGATGAGCTCGAAACCAGATTAAATACTTTACAATCCATAATCCAAATTTGGTGTTCTTTAGAAGAGCCCGATAAGCAAAAAATAATTCAAAATGCGAAAAGAGCGCAAGAGTTTATTCAAAATAACTTAGAAAAAACAGAAGCTCACATTATTCACCGTTACAACAGATTCTCTGCCCTAAAAGATTTAACGCCTTATGCCGACAACGCAAGTTATCTATGCGAAGCTGTTTTTCACTACGAAAATCGCGAAAAATATGAGTCAAACATCGAAAAAGTAGAACAAAAAATACTCAATGCCAAAGAAAGACTAAAAACAGTCAACAGAGGTTTTTGGTTGGCGGTTATTTTTTGTTTATTTGTTGTCACAATTCCTATTTGCTTTTTATTTGTAATTAGCCTTTGGAAACGCAAAAAAGAAATAGAAAATCAAATTGCCAACAGCGAAGAAACTTTACGCCGTGAAAATAAAAGACTTGTTGCAGCCGAAGAAGGAGCGATTGTCGCACAAGACATCAGATCGCACCTAGGCGATATGTCTCTTGAGCAAATTAGAAATACTCTGGCAGAAGTTAGAGATCTCCGTGCCGAATTTCAAGGTTCAGAAAGAACCACAAGCACAACAGCAATTTTGCTGAGTTTTATTGATTTACATCGCATCAAGCTTTCAGAGTTATTTGGAGAAATTCCAGAAAATCCCGTTAAAGTCTTTAAATGGTTTTACGAGCATGTTTCTAGATGCCAAAACACAGAACAAACAATTCAAAAATTAATGGAAAAAAAACAAGAAGTTTTACAGCAACAAAAGCAAATTACCAAAGGATATTCGAAAGAAATTTTGATTAATAGTATAAAAAAATTAGATTTTGTTTTAAATTCAACCATGAAGTTTACTTTTGACACAGAAAATAAAGCTCATTTTGCAGACATTTGCACAAAAATACCTCCTATTCTTGCGCAAATCCGAGAAGTTTTATTTTTTGTGAGCAGGAGTCATCCAATTGACGCCCAATATTGGGAAATGTTGCGCCTTAAAATTCAGGGATTTTCAAATATAATGTCTTTGTGTGTCTTAGATGCAGAAATTGTAAATTACGACCTTGAGCTTGTAAATGCTAAGCCTATTGAAGCAAAGAAAGGTAACGCATGAGTAAATTTCTAAAATGGCTCTGTATATCCCAAATTTTAGGTATACAAAGTTTTGCTTTTGCAGAAAGTGAAGAAAATAAAATTAGTTTTGATTTTACTAAAATGTCTATTTCTGCTTTTGGTGTTTTTAACGTAACACAAGACATTAAAGGGGACAGTGTTGCCGCAGAAGTCAACGCACGCAAAAATGCATTATCAAACATTTCTAATTACTTTAAAAATACTTGCAATAAAATTGAAAAAAACCAACTTGGCACTAAACCAGAATGGGAAAATCTTTTTCGCTCGCAAGGCAGTGAAATTTATGCAAACGGATTTGTAAAAGTTTCACTTGCAGCCCCATACCGCGACGTATTAAAAACACCAAATAGTGCAAAAAAGAAACCAGTAACAACAGAAGATGGTAAAAAAATTGCTTTTTCTATGCTTTTAACGCTTCCAGGTAATGCAGTACAATGTGGCGCCATTATTCTTGATACAGGAAACAATAAAAAGGTTTTGGTTTCACCTGCAAAAGTAGTGTCCTCATCAATTGGCCTGACTCTCGTAAAGCTCGCTTTTGATGGCAAATCAGAATTAAAGCCAGCAACACCAGAAGATGCCGCAATTTTACAAAACTCAACACTTGCAAAGGATCCTTATGTACCTGCTAGTGTTATTCCTATTGTCGTTGTTATTCCTGAACAATAGTTTTGCAATTAGCGACAAATCCAATACAAACAACTCTTTTCAAATTCAAGAAAAAATTCCTTTTATTGTGTTTGTATGTGAATACTGTAATACAAAACAACAAAAAATTTCAAATAATTACAATAAAAACTTTGTACAAAAATTAAAAAAATTTGAACTTTATCACGATCGCAACTGGTCAAAAGAAACACAAAATGTAATTAAAAAACAGCAAGATAGCGAATATCAAGTACTGGGTACTAAAAGCTGGCCTCCTCAAATCCCTTTTGCAATTTCACCATTAAGCAAAGAAAATGGGTTACTTGTATTTGTTAACTATCCAAAAGAACAAGGTTCAGCACAACCAATAGAAACTAAAAAATATATATTATTTTACAAAAAACAGGTCATTATTGGAGAAAGTGAGGACGTTGTTCTCGAAAGCTTAACCAACAACCTACCAAAACTAAGTAATAAAATGGGTGTAAAGTTCTTTATTGCTAAAGACATTTCTGGCAATGAAATACCTGCCCTAGAAAATGTAATAAAAAACTTTACAGCAAACAAAAATTCGATAATGATTCCTTACGAAGTGACTAAAGGTGGTGTCTATTATCGTAGTGATATCAACGTATCAAAGATCATGCATACCATAAAACAAGTAAACCAAAATGTCCCTAATCTATCTGCCAAAATAGCTAGTGGAACAATCGATGTAATAGAAGTAACAAAATCAAAATGAACAGCTTGGAACAAATATTTAAACTTTCGCTCTATGCATACATTAATTATTTAAATCTAAAATTAAACCATATTAAGCAATTAAACGAGAAAGAATTTTATAATATAATTATAAATAATTTTAATAAATATGATGATTTTTTTAATAACACAAAAATATGCCCTCAATTGATAAATACTTTTTTATCACAAGCGCAAATACTGTGTGAATATGAAGCAATGACTTTTATGCCAGATGATCTTGTTGAAGAGTACAATAATACTAAAATAAATATAGAAAAAATATTAGATAAAATTTTTTATGAAATTTTATCACAAAAAAATTTTAATCAAGAAGAATTAAATTTGTTAAATAGAAGATTATTTATAGGATTCGTCAACACTTTTAAAGAATGGACTGAAGATATTAAATTTTTTAAAAATAATGATAATGATAAATTTTCACTTTTGCAAGAATCTCCATTAATATCACTGTGCCTATTCTAAAATTAATGCAGGTAAAAATAAAATGACAATACAAAAACAATGCTGGACAATTTTAAGCGACGAATTAAATATAGAAAGCGAAAATATTACATTAAAAGATCAAGAACACCATTACGCTTGTAATGTGTTACGACTCAAAAATAACGACTCAGTAGAAATCACAAATTGTTATGGATTAAAAGCAACAGGAATTATTGTTAATGTTAATAAAAAAGAACTAAAAATTAAAATATTAGCAATAAATAAACACGCAGCAATCCAACCAGTAATTCACTTATGGCTAGCAATGCCAAAACTTTCAACAGCTGAAGATGTGATTGCAATGAGCTCAGAAATGGGCGTCAGTCAAATTCATATTTTTAAAAGCGAAAAATCTTTTACAAAATCTCCTTTAAAAATGGAAAAAGCAATACAATTAAGTAGAGAGGCAACACGAATTAGTAAAAGTGCATTTGCATCTGAAATTTTTTATTATGCATCTATGAATGAGTTTTATGAAAAAAATGAAGTTCAAAAAAATTCTAAGCAATTAATTTTATTTTGTGATGAAAGTCATATTTACGAAGGCAAAATACAGAATTCAATTTTAAAAATTTTGCAAAATAATTTTACACCAGAAACAAAAGAAATATGCATTTTAATAGGACCTGAATCCAGCTTTTCAAACAAAGAGAGAGCGTTTATTTTAAACAATATTCCTTCTTTGCCTGTATCATTAGGGCCAAACCTATTAAAAGTTCCTAATGCTGTTGCAAGTGCGCTAGGGACAGTAATAAGCTTCAGAAATGATTTCAGTTAAATCTTACCATCTAATGTTAGTAAGTTTTTATAAAACTCTGGTCTTCTGTCTCTAAAAAAGCCCATACCAGCTCTAAAAGCTTCTGTCTCACTAAAACTCAAATCTGCATAAATAATAGTTTCAGACTCTCTATCTGCCTCGGCAATTTTATCGCCCGTATAACTGCTTACAAAAGAACTGCCATAAAAATTCATATTTTTCTCTATGCCAACCCTGTTTGCAGCGGCAACATAAACTGCATTGCTGACAGCATGGCCAATCATAGCTCTTTGCCACATGTCTTTCGTATCCAAAGAATGTGCCTCAGGAGGTTCGCTGCCAATTGCTGTAGGATAAAGTAAAAGGTTAGCTCCTTGTAACACCATACTGCGCGCGCATTCAGGAAACCACTGATCCCAACAAATCCCCACACCAATTTTTCCATACAATGTATTCCAAACTTTAAAACCTGTATCACCTGAATTAAAGTAATACTTTTCTTGGTAACAAGGCCCGTCAGGAATATGAGATTTTCGATAAACCCCCATTATACTTCCATCAGCGTTAATCATAGCAAGACTATTATAATAAGCCTGACCCGATTTTTCAAAAAAACTAACTGGTAATACTACTTTTAATTTCTTTGCTAACAACTGAAAGTGCGATAAAAAAGGATGATTTTCAACTTCATTAGCTAAAGCAAATAAATGATCAAATTGCTCCTGACAAAAATAATGATACTCAAACAATTCAGGAAGAAGAATTACCTGAGCCCCATTTTTTGCAGCCTTTTCTACGTATTGAGTTGCTTTCTCAATATTAGTTTGCACATGATCAGTCATTTTTATTTGAATAAGAGCAAGCTTCGTAGTTTTTTGCATTAATTATAGTCTCCAAATTTGGCCCGCAGGTTGTTGTTGTGTAACACAATGAAACGAGCCTCCTCCTGAAATAATGTATTTCGATTTTAATCCAATAACCTTATGCTCAGGAAAAACTGTTTCTAGAGTTTTTAATGCCTTAGCATCATTTGGATCATCATAAGTTGGTACCACAACAAAACCATTGCCAATATAAAAATTAGCATAAGTGCACGGCAGACGCTTTCCATCAATTTCCATTTTATTTCTAGGTAAAACAAGAGGAACAAGATTAAAATTATTACCCGATAAATCTGTCGCTTTCTGCAAAACGTCTAAATTTTGCTGCATAGTCGCATAATTTAAATCGGTCTTATCGTCCGTAATAGAATAAACAATCGTATTTGCATTTACAAATCTTACAATTGTATCAATATGGCCGTCAGTGTGATCACCTTCTAGTCCATTTTCTAACCAAATTAGCTTATTAATACCTAAATAATTTTTAAGATATTGTTCAATGTCATCTTGTGTTAAGTTAGGGTTACGCATTTTACTTAAAAGGCATTGTTTTGTTGTTAATGCCACACCATTTCCGTTAACATCTAAAGATCCCCCTTCCATCACAACAGATGTTTGAAAAAAAGGAACTTTTAAATATTGCGCAACATAATTTGGAGCTAAGGTATCTAGGTCCCACTTAAATTTTTGTCCCCAGGCATTAAACTCCCAATTAACAAAGCTTAAGTTCTCACCTTGTTTAATAAATATTGGTCCATTATCTCTAAACCAAATATCGTTTAATGGCACATTATGAATAGTAACGTTTGAGTTGTTTTTAAATCTTGCATTTGCATCGATTTCCGCCTCTTGAGAACCAACAATTAAATTTACAGGCTCGTAAGTAGAAATTGTAGAGACTAACTCCTCAAACTCTTGTCTCACTTTTGATAAATGCCCAAACCAATTTTCTTCATCAAACGGCCAGCAAGTCCATGTTGCAGCGTGCAAAGACCATTCAGCAGGCATAGAAAAACCTAGATTTAACGGTATATTATTAATTATATCTGGCATTAAAAACCCTTTTTTAAATCAAAAAACTTTCAATATCTGAACACCAGAGAAATTGTTACATGATAGTTTTTTTCTCGTCTAGCAAATTATTTGTTTGTAATTATCAAAAGAATTCTTAACCTGCGCCTTTAAAAACCCGAGCAGTTATTGTTTTAACTTCTTTCATAATAACTTTGATCTTTTTAGCTTCAATAATATAGTCTTTCATTGCATCATATGCTTTTCTTTCGTCTCCGCCCGCTGCAATCCATTGAGCAATTGTCGATCCCCCTATAAAATCACTGGGATGAGCAAATATTACTTTGTGAGCTTCTAGATACGAGGTTG